>JAHRWG010000049.1 GCA_019090295.1 Cycloclasticus sp.
CAATAGCGTGGAAAGGGTTAAGAATTTACGGGAAAGTTTACAGGCAATACGCTCACAGACCTGTGCATCAGAACATGAGGCTGTTGTACAAACCTCCATGTCAGAAGGTGAAGTAGACCTATTTTGATGATGTGAAAGACTTGCAGAGTAGTTGTTATAAAGCGCACTATCGCCAAGACAGTGCGCTTTATTTTTAGATGGTGTCTTTGAGGTGTTGAATAATATCCTTAAGGGCTATGTCGGTATTATCGGCATCTTGTCTGCCGCGGTACTCAACCATTCCATTATCTAAACCCCGGTCGCCTAATACAATGCGGTGAGGAATACCGATGAGCTCCATATCCGAAAACATAAAGCCAGGGCGGACTTTTCGATCATCAAAAAGCACCTCAAAACCAGCCTCAATAAGCTCCTTATAAAGGGTCTCGCAAACATCTTTTAGACGTTCTGACTTGTGCATATTCATTGGCAATAAAGCTACTTGGAACGGGGCTAATGCGGCAGGCCAGATAATTCCTTTGGCATCATTGTTTTGCTCAATAGCCGCTGCAATCACGCGCGTAATACCAATGCCGTAACAGCCCATGGTCATGGTTTGGTTTTTGCCATTTTCATTCAGCACAGAGGCTTTCATGGCCTCACTGTATTTGGTGCCAAGCTGAAAAATGTGTCCAACTTCAATGCCACGAGCAATCGTCAGTGTCCCCTGGCCATCTGGGCTCGGGTCACCCTCAACCACTTGCCGAATATCGGCAGTAGTATCAACATCAGCTAAGTCACGCGCCCAATTGACGCCCGTTAAGTGGCTGTCATTCTCATTCGCACCGCAAACAAAATCAGCCATTTTAGCTGCGCTATGGTCCACAATCATCGGTATATCAAGGCCGATCGGGCCAATATAGCCAGCTTGGCAGCCTGCGATGCGTTGAATATCGTCATCGCTTGCTAAAGTGAGTGGGCTGGCAACTCCAGCTAATTTTTCAGCTTTAATTTCATTTAAGGCATGATCGCCACGAAGCAAAAGAGCCACGACGTTGTCATCATCACCTTTAACCAATAATGTTTTTAAACACTGTTTAGGATCAACTTTTAGAAAAACGCTGATCTGCTCGATACTACGTTGGCCAACAGTGCTTACTTTTTGAAGGCTTAAAGTTGCTTCTGCTCGTGGTTGAGTAGGCGGTAAGGCGTCGGCTTTTTCAACATTGGCAGCGTATTGACTCTCGCTGGAAAAGGCGATGGCATCTTCGCCCGACTCTGCCAGTACGTGAAACTCATGGGATGCGTTACCACCAATTGATCCCGTGTCGGCTAATACCGGTCTAAAGTCCAAGCCTAAGCGGCTGAATATATTATTGTAAGCTTGAAACATGCGATCGTAAGTCTGTTGTAACGACTCATCATCCATATGAAATGAATAAGCATCCTTCATTAAAAACTCACGCGAACGCATAATCCCAAAACGAGGGCGAATTTCATCGCGAAACTTGGTTTGAATTTGGTAGTAGCTAATGGGTAACTGCTTATAACTTTTAATTTCGTTGCGAGCCAGCTCGGTGATGATTTCTTCGTGAGTTGGCCCGAGGCAAAATTCTCGGCCATGGCGGTC
Source organism: Cycloclasticus sp. (assembly GCA_019090295.1). GTDB lineage: Bacteria > Pseudomonadota > Gammaproteobacteria > Methylococcales > Cycloclasticaceae > Cycloclasticus. Next base: position 1,610 of record JAHRWG010000049.1, read on the forward strand.
AGTTAAGCGTGCTAACTCAGGGCCGTATTGTTCCCAGCGGCCAGATTCTTCCCATAATTCAGCGGGTTGAACAACGGGCATTAACACTTCAAGAGCGCCTGCACTATTCATTTCTTCGCGGACAATGGCTTGCACTTTTTGCAGAACACGCACGCCCAGTGGTAGCCAATTATATAAACCAGAGGCAAGTTTTCGTACTAAGCCTGCACGAATCATTAGTTGGTGACTAATAATCTCTGCGTCGGCGGGTGTTTCTTTAACAGTATTTAGAGGGAATTGACTGGTACGCATAATGGTGGCTAGGTGCTAGGTTGGTTGAATTAAGAACAAGGTATTCTACGTTGAAAAGGCGCAAGGGGCTAATAGATTACAGTGAATATGGTAATGGCTTAGCGCTCTAGTTCGGCCCATTGTTTTAATTTTCTATCTAATGTGCGCCGAGAGATATCCAAAACATTAGCGGCAGCAGATTTGTTGCCAGATGTTTGTTCAAGCATTGAGAGAATATGCTCTTTTTCAATAAAAGCTAACGTGGATGAAAGCGTGCTAGAGGTGTTTGGAGTGAGCTGAGGCAGTTTGTCCTTTAACGGTATGCCCAGTAATAACGCATGCTCAATATGGTTACGTAATTCACGAATATTACCTGGCCATAGGTGGTTTTTTAAGGCATTAATTGACGAGGTGGATAACTCAAGAGTCGGTAGCTGGTGCTCGTCGCAGAGCTGGCGAATAAAGTTTTGGGTGAGCCCAGCAATATCATCAAGGCGGTGGCGTAAAGCTGGAACAGTTAAAGGGATAACATTGAGCCGATAAAATAGGTCGGCGCGAAATTTGCCCTCTTTAACGAGTGTTTTTAAGTGCTGATTAGTGGCGGCAATAATACGTATGGACGTATTTTGATCGGTGTCAGAGCCAACAGGGCGGATCACTTTTTCTTCAAGTAAATGCAATAATTTAGGTTGAAAATCAAGAGGTAATTCAGCAACTTCATCAAGAAATAAGGTTCCATTTTTTGCACGCCCAACCAAACCCTCTCGAGCACTCACGGCGCCAGTAAAGGCTCCTTTCGTGTGCCCGAATAACTCTGTCTCTAATAAATTGGCTCCAAAAGTGGCACAGTTAATCGACACAAAGTGCCCGTTACGATGGCTTAATTCATGTACTTTACGGGCAAGAAGACTCTTTCCTGTCCCTGTTTCACCTTCTAGCAGAATAGGCGTGTTTTTTTTAGCAACCTGGTCAATGGTGTTTAAAAGGTTGAGCATGGCTACGCCTTGCCCCAAATAATTGGTACGGTCGCGAATGGTTTTACGTTTAGAGTTTGTTGTTGGGTGAAGCATA
>JAHRWG010000344.1 GCA_019090295.1 Cycloclasticus sp.
ACTCAATGTCATTGAGTATGAAATCTGAATATACCACTTTTTAAGTTGTCTTGTTGTAAAACATCCTTAAATAAGGCATTCAAAACCAGAACAAACCTTAACGGTCTGGCCTTTACGCCCCTTACACAGATCCTGCTCAACAGACAAATAATTAACGAAGGCTTGATAAATAGCGTGGTTAAGTTCCATCAAACCTGTGAAATTAGGATGTGCAAATTCACGCAATACCTTTCGAAAGTTCTCCTAACTAATCCAAGGGTTCAAGCGCTTAATGGACGACTCCAATCTATCCTATAACATGATGATTTATCGATAATCGCCTAACATGGTAAAACTGACACATACTTAAGGAGAATATGTGTCGTATAAGAATTTTAATCATGAAGGTAGGTTAGTCGTTATAGATGTAGCGAAAGAGTGTCTAGTAATCCCAAGGCGATTCATCCCATTGGATCATTGCGTGGTATAACTCCCTAGAGCAACACCGTTTGAATTCCAGTTTACGTCTGGATAACGTTCAAGCTAAATCAATGATTTAGCTAAGAATCTTAAATGTACCATGTCTTTTTTATAGGCTCAAACGAAAGTGCTAAGTTCATAAAAAAGACAGCCCCCTAATGGGGCTGTTGATCATAAATTCAGTTGAATTAAAGGCTTGATGTCTTTAATGGTTGAACAGAACAAGTTAACAGGTGATTTTTTAAGTTCCAAAGCAATAGCCATGTCATCCAAAAAATCTAATGAATATTCAGGGCGTGCGAATTGACATTCATTGCCTAAGTATTCGACTGTTATAGGTTGGTTATCATCATCACAAAATGAAAGAGTTCCAAGCCCTTTTGCAACGGCCAATATAATTAACGTAGGTAATGTTGAGTTGTCACTCTCGATTACCCCGCCAACTGACCATTTTTGATTTGAACCTAAAATTAAACTGCCCGAATCAAAGATTTTTTTGCCTGAGATATTTACCTCGCCCTTTTCAAACGAACACAGTTCTGGAAGGTTAAGCATTGTTAAGCTGTTGATTAGATGCGCGACTCTATCTAGCCACGCATCTTTGTCTAACAGGCCGGTTATGCTCCAAATAATATTTGGCCGCTTAACATTATCGAGATTTATAGCGTTTTCGGAGGCATTAAACGTTGACGTTCCAACGGTATAATAGCCCTTAGCCACTTTTTTCTTTATTCTCTCGATCATCTCACGTTGAGGATTATCTGTTTTAAGTATGTTTGTCCTGAGCTTACCCCCAGTCTTCCCATATTTAATAATGACTAACCCTTGATTGGGCGATATTCCTATCGCCCAATCTTTTGTAGTGCCAGATTCAGCACCCTCATTACGATATACATCAAAGCAGATGCTCGTCACTCAACCTCTCCAATTTCAAGTTTCACAATATCTGTGATGGCTTGTTTAACGGGAGCGGAAGTGCCAAATAGTACGGCTCTATCCAGTGCGTACAAATGAGGGGTTTTACCCAGTTGTGCAACAAACTTATATTGCACACACAATTTAGCCCAGCGTAATAAACTACGAGTACTCATGGTTATATCAATCGCGGATTCTTCGTCACTTAAAAATAATAGACGAATAGACGCGGCAACATTTCTCATACGTGTACGCAATTCTTCAGATAACTCGGGAGCTAACTTTGATAGTAATCCATTTTCAACCTCGGCCGTTGGATACTCAATGTTAACCTTCATAAAACGATCCAAGAAAGCGAGGTTTTGCTTTATTGCACCGTTATAATGAAAGCTTTGATCACCCAACATATTTGTATTACCTGTTGCTGCAATACGAAACCCTAGTACTGGTTTAATAACATCAATGCCATCGGCTTCAAGTGTTAAAGGTCGCCCTTCAAGTACTTCATACATGCCTGTAACAACCCCTTCATTGGCCTGATCAATTTCATTAATCAGAAAAACACCGGGTTGGTCAGTAACGCCCATTGCCATCGGCAGCGGCCCATAGTTAAAAAGCGTATCCCCTTCGATAATTGATGTTCTACCCAACAAACCTTCAAATTCAAGTCCGTCATACATCGTTTTCTCATAAAGTGGGATATTTAACCTTGCACAAAATACGGTTAAAGCTGAGCTTTTGCCACAGCCTGTAGGCCCAAATAAGTACAGGCCGTCATTTGATCACCCTTGGTACCAGACCATCAGATCACATAATAATTCAAGGCTGAATTGATAGTCAGGCTCATCGTTTGGTACAAATGGTGTTACGTTTTTGTATCCTTCAATAAGTGATCCATTTAACTCAGGTACGTTGAATGTTGTACCCAGATCATATTCTAGATGTTCCATTAGTTTCTCCTTTTAATGAACAAACCACCCCCAAGAACGGGGGCGGTTAAATGCCCCCAAAAATGGGGAGTTAGTTTTTCATTGCGTCGTCTTGAGCTTGTTGCAGTTGCGGAAATATCCGCTCACGCATTTCACTCGCATCAACTTCACAAGCAATACAGCAGGCTTGGAATGAAAAGGGTTGGATTTGATCACTGTCATCTTTAAATAACGGTGCTATCACCCAGGTTATGATGTCGTGCAGATAAGCCATTGATACGTTACCCCGTAGACACGGGGCTAGGCTTTCAGTTAATAATTTCTCATGCATTAATAAATAATCTTCTCCCCAATCATATGTATTGAGAGGAAGCGTTTCTAAACCTAAGGCATCTTGGCGCAAAACAGGTTGAACGTTAGGTTTCCAACCTTTTGTTTTACGTTTGCCATTGTCTTTTATCTTACCTATGGGCTTGACTAAGACAGGTGCATTATCAATATCTACAAATAACGATGTTTGAGTACACGGTTTCATGTACCCCCCTTATGCCACTTGCAGCAAGGGTTTTTTATCTTCAGGAATAATGAGCCCCTCTGTATCTCCAAACGTACACAATTGTTTGAAGTTGCACAGATCGCAGGGGTTATTAAACGCATGTCTTGAGGCCTTATGAAAACGGCCTTGCTGAAAATCTCGCTCTATATCAAAACACTTACTGCGAAATTCTGCGTTTTCCTGAGATGATCTTGCCCGAACGAGTTTAGGTTGCTCAATAACCGGTTTAACTTTTTTGAGCAAACACATAAAGCCGAGCTTATTGACAGCATCTATACCTAGCGTGTGACGGTTCGCTTCTACAAGAATATTGTAAGAAGTTAATTGGTCAGATTGCCATGCAAACAGATCCCCATAGGAAGCGGCGGCTGTTTTCAGATCAATGATAATAATCTCGCCATCATCATTCATCGCAATCAAGTCTAGGTAGCCCACCAGGCCTAACGTATCGCTCAGTTGAGCCGATAGTTTGACTTGTAATGCAGGGCCACCATCAGGCATGACAAGTATCATCAAACCAGACTTTTCCCAAGCTTGAGGGAACAGGTTCACCATCTTTTTGCCCATATCGACAAGTTTTTCAGGTGTTTTAGTGACTGTATATTCTATTTCACAGTCGGTTTCCTCTTCCCATTTTCCTAGAAATATGTCTTCAAGATTCGGTACAGATAGCCCCATTGATATTGCATATAAATATGTTGTACATGCCGTATCAATTGCGCTACCAAAAGCTAAGTTCGCACTTTTAACCGAGGTTTTTATTCCAAGAATATAACGGTAGTACATCATGCGCTTGCATGTGTCGGCCGTTATAATTTTATTTGCTGACAGCGTTAACACGTTACAGCCTTCCTGAGAGGCCCTAATACAAACTGTTTTGCAAATGATCTGGCTTTGGATAATGCTTGCTCACCGTTAAAATGCTTAAAGTCGGTGAACTTACGTTCTTCTTTCATGACAACCCAAATGTCGTCTTCAGAAGTTTGCCAAATATGGGCTTTATTAGGTCTTTCCCCCGCCTCAATTACGACGGAATTAAAGATCGATTTACCCTTCATCTCACGTGACAGTTTTATTAGTACGTGGACATCCTCTTCACTTTTCTTCATGTCATTTCTCCTTTAGATTAAATCCTTCAGGTGACACAAGACCCGTAAAGGCGAATGTATCGCCTTTAGGCTTTGAA
>JAHRWG010000050.1 GCA_019090295.1 Cycloclasticus sp.
CGATTTAGCCGGTATTCAGGTGTTTAAATATAAATTTAACACGCAGTTGTTTCTTCTTGCATATGAGTATATTGACGGTGAATTGTTGCTGACGTTGATTGAACATGGCACGCACGAAAATTCTTATCGAGATTTAAAGCGCTAATAGACTCAAGGGTCAGCCAGCTTGTTTTTTTAAGGCAGTATCTGACCCCATGATTTTTAACTTGCTCATCATCTCTAAAAAAATTAGCTGCGATGGGCAGCTGATCTTAAGTAACCATTAACAGTATTTTAGAGAGGCGTTATTGTTTTTAATCAATCGACATCTCGTAAATACTCACCGTGTTACTGATTTCACTGGTAACGATGACCCAACCAGTAAATTCATCTTTCTTAATAAAGAGCAACCCCTCTGGCCCAATGTCACCTTGCTCCTCAATATTGATATAACCTGCGGGTATTGATTTGCGTGGGTTAGAGATGTCATAGATAAAAATGCCATTGGCTCTTTCTAAACCAATAAAGGCATACAGCTTATCGCCTAATTCACCGGTGGTAATAGATTCAGGCTCCGGTCCTTTGTCGTCACTGCGTCCTTCTTCCCAAGGTTCATTATCAACGTTGTTATAAGCGTATTCAGCTAGAAAGCGCTCAAAGTCAGATCCAGAGTCGTAGATACGAGAACCTTTTTCGTCCCATATAGAAAAAGAGCGTGCGCCATAAGAGTAAATCTTCTCATGTGCACCATCATCGTTTATATCACCGTTTGCAGTGGTCGTTTTTAAGCGGCCCAAGTTCTCTCTTTGTTGAAGCTCTTCTGCGTTAGGAAAGGCTTCAGGGTTTAACGTTAGGTCCTTAACGCGCACTTCTTCGCTGTAACCATCGTAGTCTCTTGCATCACCTTCGTTGGCAGATAAAATAAAGGTTGAGCCCCTATACTCGAAGCTTGCAATAGCATCCGGTTGGTACATGCCTTTTGTTGGCCAAGGTTGAATATTTATCGCATCATCTTTGTTGCTGGCGTCAAAGGCGTTTTTATCTTGTTGGTGTTTTTTGTAACCTAAGCCATAAATGTCGGTAATGGTAGCAGAAGCAATATCTAGCTTTGCTAATGCATTGTTTTCTTGCAGGCTAATCCAAGCAGTGGTTGAATCGGCTGAAACGGCAATGTATTCAGGTTCTACGTCCTGAGCAACTGAAGCACCTGGGCCAAAAATACGCACGTTTTTTAATTTAGCACTGTTAAACGCACTAAAATCAGCGGTTGCAGGTACCCATGTTAATGTATTGATAACAGTTACCGCGCCTTCGGGATCGTTCTCATAATCATCGTCAGGCTCGCCTTCGTTAGCCACAATTAGAAATTGACCATCAGGTGTAAATGTCAGCATGTCGGGTAATGCGCCAGCCTTTATTGTTCGCTCTAAGTTTCCCTCAAGGTCATAAATAAGAACGCTGCCAGCATCTTGCTTATTGGGAGCCTCTACTGCTACAGCAACCCAATCACCGTAAGTGGCAACACTGTTTGGGCCGCCACCAAACAGTGCAAGGGAGCTGTATTCTGAGAGCTCCCCGTTACTACCCACATTAAGAATCCTTAATTCATTTTCTTCGGCATTGGTGGTGTAAATTCTATTTGAAACAGGGCTAAAGGCAGAAATTTCGGCGCAGCTTTTCTCACCTCCACAGTCCTCGGTATATTGACCTTTTTTAACAATATTAATATCAGCAAAAGAAAGTGAGGGTGTTGATATGCCAAGGGCTAAACTGACACCGAGGGCGAGCTTTGTTAGTGAATTCATTTGAGTGTCCTTATTCGTTGAAATGAGTGCCTCAATGTAACGTCGGCGTGTGACAGCTTGGGAAATTTTGGGTGACGTTTTAGTTACAGTGTTGAGTCAGACCAAGGGGGCAGCCAGCTTGATTTATGGTTTGAAGGCAATTATGAAGAATATGAGGCGGGTTTAAAACGTCGATTGGGTACGGAGGCAGATCAGCCTAGACGGATTAAGTATAAGAAGTTGGTTAGGTAGAGATTCATTAACTCATGGGGTTGGGCAACATCAAGTTGGCTGACCCCATGATTATGATTATGCAAATGAAATGATCAGTGCACCTAAAGAAGTAGCTAGTGAGATAATGGCTGAATCTTGTGAAGATATTGGTGAGTATTGCCATTATATAAAATGGTAAAATAAACAAATCAAAAGTTAATCAATAACTTGGCTAATTCCTGCGAACAATCATTAAACTTATAGACTATAAACATGAAAAAAATCATTAACTGTTGTGCTTTCTTACTGGTATTAAACATCACCTCTACCCATGCCACAGAAGTGGTGTTAAGCAATGGTGATATTTTAAATGGCGAGGTTATTGATAGTAACGATGGAGCAATTACCCTTAAGCATTCAGCATTAGGAACCATTGTGTTAGCAGGTGCGGTTATAAAACCCATTAAGGTAGAAGAGCCAAAGCCAGTGGATGTGGGAGTATTGAACACGGGCTTTTTACAAGATTGGAAAAGGTCAGTAGAAGTGGGTGTGAATGGCAGTGAGGGAAATACACGTAACATGTATATTCATGCTGGCACAGAATTAAAATATGAAAATGATTATAAGCGTTGGAATATAGAAGCCGCTTATAACAGCACAGAAGACTCGGGGGAGACATCGAGAAGTGACTTTTTCGCCAAGTTTTCAAGGGATTTCTTAGCACCGGGCGATTCGCGTTTTTACTTTACTGAAGGGCGTTATGATTGGGATGAATTTGAAGACTGGGATTACCGATTAAGTGCCGGCGGTGGTCTAGGTGAGGAACTGCTTAAGCAAGATAACTGGCGTGTATTGGGGCGCTTAGGTTTGGGCTTTAGCAAAGAGTTTGGCGGAGAAGATGCCGAATGGGTTCCAGAAGGGTTAATAGGTATTGAGAGTGATTGGAAAATAGCAAAAAGAAACACGTTGGTTTTTAAAAATACCTTATACCCAAGTTTTAGAGAGGTAGGCGAATTCCGAAATATATCTGAGTTAAGTTGGGTAATTGGCTTGGATGAACTAAACGGTATAGACCTTAAACTGGGCTTGCTGAATGAATTTGATTCAAATGCCTCAGGCGACTCGCGTAAAAATGATTTTAAATATAATTTGTCTTTAGTGTTTGGGCTTTAAATGACATAAGCAAACCAGAAAATCAAGAAATCAAGAAATCAAGGGGTCAGCCAGCTTGATTTTTTCTAAAGTAAGCTTGCTTTTTCCCTCAAATGTTCTTTAACATTATGTTTTTAAAAAGACTTTATTTTAGGTGCGCTTTGCTTGGAAGTAAAATCATTATGACCATATTAAATGTTACTGAAGCTAGATCTAAACTGTACAGTCTTATAGATGAGACTACTGAAAC
>JAHRWG010000346.1 GCA_019090295.1 Cycloclasticus sp.
ATGTAATGTTTCTGTGCAAAAGCAGGATTCCTTATTGATGCCAATCGGTGCTTATGCACAAGGGAAAGCGTATGTGGAAGAGGCGTGCAGAGATGACCAAAATGTTACAATCGCGCGCTTACCTAAAATTTTGGATGTTAATAGTGGGTTATTAAGGACTTGGGTGGAAGACTTGAATAATGGGAATGAAATTATAGTATTTAAGAATATGATGGTTTCTCCTGTTTCTCTTCATTATGCAGCGCGCTTTATTGTTGCTTTGATGAAAGAAAAAATAGGCGGAGTTTGGCATATATCGGGTGATTGTGATGTATCTTATTTTGATGTAGCTTGTGCTTTATGTAAGGTGGTTGGGGCAAATGGCGATCTTGTCGTGGCGCAAAATGTTGAGAGCACACAAAAATTTGCTCTTCCTAAGCATCCGAGGTTGGATTGTGCAATGACAGAACAAAAATTGGGTATTGGGGCGCAAAAATTGTCTGAATTGTTGGCAGATTATTTTCCTGTATTTAGTGAACAAGAAGAGTGTTTATGATGCCATCACCTCAAAATAAATCTAATTTATTTTCTGAACTGTATAGGCTCTGGTTATGTTTGCCATATAAAAGAAAGGCACAGCTTGGAGTTCTTTTCTTTTTACAGCTTTTGAGTGCTTTCTCTGAGGTTTTGAGCTTGGGCGCTATCGTACCATTTCTAAGTGCGTTGACTGATATTAATGCTTTAATGGAGCATGATCGTGTTGCCGTTGTTCTCGAAGTTACAGGTATCTCGGAGCCTAATCATTTGGCGATGTTAATGGCGGGATTATTTGCGGGAGCTATTGTTATTGCAAATATATTACGTTTTATAACTTTGTGGTTTCAGATGTATTTGGCTGCTGCGATAGGCACGGATGTTGGTGCAGAACTGTTTAGGAAGACGCTATACAAACCATACTCATATTTTATTAACAATAATAGTAGTGAGCTTATTGGTAATATGACGAATGATTTGAATGCGACACTTGGTATATTGCAAGGTATTCTAATGCTGATTTCGCAGGGGTTGATTGCGATTGCTGTGATTATTGGTTTGCTGCTATATGATCCAATAATTTCTGTTGTGCTTGGGCTGACTGTTGTTTGTGCCTATACGGCCATTATTTTTTCTATTAAGAATCGTTTGCATCGTAATAGTACAATAATGTCTGATAGTTACCGTGCATTGATAAAGACTTTGCAAGAGGGCTTCAGTGGTATTGGGTTTATTGCATTGAGCCGTTCTAGAGAGATGTGTGTTGACCAGTATAGGGCTGCTGATGGCCCTTACCGTCGTAGTTCTGCAGACAATAATGTTATTAGGCAGGCACCACGTTTTTTTATTGAGGCACTTGGGGTTGTTGCTATTTCTGTTATGGCGATCGTTCTTGCATCTCAAACGGATGATATGTCAAAGGTTATACCTTTATTAGGGTTCTTAGGTCTGGCTGCTCATCGTTTATTGCCGGCGGGGCAACAAATATATACTTCGTTAAGTGCGACCCTAGGGCTTAGAGTTTCTTTGAATAGAACGCTTGATATTTTGTCAATGCCTGTATCTGAGGTTTTAACCAAGACAATTACGTCTCCAATGTTATTACAGGAAGAACTTCGTTTTAATAATCTTTGTTTTGATTATTCTACGGTCGATCTTGATGCTTGTGATACTTGGACACTTCAAAATCTGAATTTTACAATAAAAGCCAAAACAACAGTGGCTTTTGTTGGGCAGACAGGTAGTGGTAAGAGCACTATTGCTGATTTGGTCTTGGGACTATTAGCGCCTCAAAAGGGGAGTTTGGTGGTTGATGGTGTGTTATTGAATGAAAATAATATGGGTGATTGGCAGGCAGGTATATCTTTTGTTCCGCAGAATATATTTTTAACAGATGCTTCTGTTGCGGAGAATATCGCGTTCGGTGTTCGAAAAGAAAATATTGATTTGGATCGTGTTCACGATGTTGCGCGTTTGGCGCAAGTCCATGGCTTTATCGAGACGTTGCCTAATAAATATGATGAAATGGTAGGTGAACGTGGTGTGCGTCTCAGTGGTGGACAGTTGCAGCGCATTGGGATTGCACGCGCTTTATATAAGAATCCGTCGGTCATTATTTTCGACGAGGCAACAAGTGCACTTGATACCAATACTGAGAAAGAGGTTATGTCGGCTATTGAACAATTGAGTAAGGACATAACAATTATTTTGATTGCGCACCGCCTTTCAACTATTGAAAATGTAGATAATATTTTCGTTTTAGAAAAGGGGCAGCTTGTTGATCAGGGTGATTATGCAGGCTTACTTTCTAAAAATGCATATTTTCAGAAACTTGTGCATGGGGCTCATTAAAGATATAGGTGGGTGCTTGCTCGTTTCTTGCGCTTTTGCTAACTTTACGAATAATTATAAAGGATAGAGATGTAATGATTGGATTAATTAAAGATATGTGGACTTTGGTGAATATAGAGTTGCCAGCATCTTTTGATAAAAAGAGGGTTATTGCCAACTTTCTTCTTTTATACGTAAAATCTATTCCTACTAAAATGTTTGGTGGCGACAAAGAATCTGATGATGTTGTTGCTGTCTC
>JAHRWG010000051.1 GCA_019090295.1 Cycloclasticus sp.
GTCAGATGTGTATAAGAGACAGCTTCAGTGCCGGGGTGTGCGGCAATAAAGTAAGGGATTAAATACTGTTTTTTACCGGCTTTTTTAGTGAACTTTTCAAACATAACCTTGAATCGGTCGTAGGTGCCTATACCTGGCTTCATCATTTTGGATAAGGGGCCTTGTTCGGTATGCTCAGGTGCAATCTTTAGGTATCCGCCGACATGGTGGGTGACGAGTTCCTCTACATATTCAGGTGATTCAACGGCTAAGTCGTAACGTAAGCCAGAGGCGATAAGAACGCGCTTAATACCAGGAATACCACGCGCCTTTTTGTACAGCTGAATGAGTGGGTTGTGATCAGTGTTAAGGTTATCGCAAATACCTGGGTAAACACAGGACGGTAAACGACAAGCGGCTTCAATCTTAGGGCTTTTGCAAGACAGGCGGTACATATTGGCCGTTGGCCCGCCAAGGTCAGAAATAGTGCCAGTAAAGCCTGGGGTTTTATCGCGAATGTCTTCAATTTCTTGAAGGATAGAGGCTTCTGAGCGGCTTTGAATAATGCGCCCCTCGTGCTCGGTGATGGAGCAGAAAGTGCAGCCGCCAAAACAGCCACGCATAATATTGACCGAGAAACGGATCATGTCATACGCAGGAATAGGCTGGCCAGCATATTTGGGATGCGGGACACGTTGGAAGGGTAGCGCAAATACGGCATCAATCTCTTCGGTTTCAAGAGGAATAGGGGGAGGGTTTAACCAAACATCTTGACCATCATTATTTTGTATTAAAGCACGGGCATTCCCTGGGTTAGTTTCTAAGTGCAAAACGCGTGAGGCGTGTGCGTATAGCACAGGGTCACTTTTAACCTTTTTATAGGAGGGTAGGCGTATAACAGTAGTGGCACGGTCAGTTTTACTGTGTTTGGGTAAAAAGCTAAGCTGAACCTGCTGGGTCTTTCCATCGGTGCTACTTGTATTGCTTATTTGGCATTTACCACCGGTGGCAGCAGCAAGTTCTTCATCTGATTCGTAGGGACTATTAAGGGGGTCAATTTTGCCGGGCCGGTCAACTCGGGTGGAATCAATCAGTGTCCAGCCTTCGGGTAGTGATGGTCGAATGAAGGCAGTGCCTCGGATATCGGTTATCTGGTTGATGGGCTCATTGAGTGATAGGCGATAGCTGAGCTCGCACAAGGCTCTTTCTGCATTGCCATACAATAAGATATCAGCTTGAGAGTCGACTAGAATAGATCGGCGGACGTTATCATCCCAGTAATCATAATGGGCAATTCGGCGTAAGCTAGCCTCTATGCTTCCAATAACAATGGGTGTGTTTGGAAAGGCCTCTTTACATCGTTGTGTGTAAACGATAACTGCTCGATCAGGTCGTTGTCCTGCCTTATCATTTGGAGTATAGGCATCATCAGAGCGCGCACGACGATCGGCAGTATACCGGTTAATCATCGAATCCATATTGCCGGCAGCAATACCAAAAAAGAGGTTAGGCTGGCCGAGGGCAGAAAAGTCTTTACTGTTCTGCCATGCTGGCTGGTCGATAATACCTACACGGAATCCTTGCCGTTCAAGTAATCGGCCAATAATAGCCATTCCGAAACTGGGGTGATCAACGTAAGCATCACCTGTCACAATAATAATATCGCAGCTGTCCCAGCCCAACGCGTCCATTTCAGCACGAGTAGTGGGAAGAAAGGGAGCTGTACCATAACACTCGGCCCAATAGTTAGGCTGGCTAAAAAGAGGGGGGGTGATGGGTGTCATAACGTTTCCTCGAGTCGGCAGTGGTCGGTGGGTGTTTGAATAGCCAATAAAGCCTGTTGGGCGCTTGGGTTTATATTGTGATGCATAGTGTTAAATGAAATATAGGTAACGCATATTGGGAGCCATTAATGCGATGTACTTAGGCTTGGTTAAAGGTGGTTAAGCCACTTTCGTTAGTCAGTGGTGGACGCCTTGGCTGGGGAAAGGGCGAATTTCTTTGACATTAATAACCCTGCTTCAAACAAAAACCACATGGGTAAAGCCAGTAAGGTTTGGGATATGATATCAGGTGGGGTTAGTAGCATGCCAAGTACAAAGACTCCAACAATAATATAGGGCCTTTTTTCAGCCAGTTGTTTAGGTGTTGATACGCCAGTTTTAACCAGTAAAAAGGTTGCAATAGGTATTTGAAATGCCGCACCAAATGCAAAGAACAAGGTCAAAACAAAATCTAGATATTTACTGATATCCGTCATAACGGCAACACCCTCAGGTGCTGTGGCCGTAAGGAACTGGAAAATAAGGGGCATGACTATGAAATAGGCGAATAACATGCCGCTATAGAATAAGCAGGTTCCAATACCGACTAGAGGCAATGCAACTTTTTGTTCATGCTGGTATAGGCCGGGTGCAATAAACAGCCAAACTTGATAAAAAAGCCAAGGGATGCTGATAAAAACCGACAGCATGAGTGTTAGCTTTAGCGGGGTTAAAAAGGGTGAAATTACCTCAATAGCCACCATACTCGTCCCCGATGGCATATGTATTAAAAGTGGCTGCGCCACTAAGGAATAGATATCATTTGCAAATGGACTTAGCGGCAAAAAAATAACAAGCAAGCCAATTAATGCATGAATTAACCGTGTGCGTAATTCGACTAAATGAGAGACAAAGCTGCTCTCTGAGTTATTAGCTTGCTGTGTTGGCATTCTATAGCTGCTCTCAATGAGGGAAGTCTATGCTGGGGAGCAGTTATTTTTTATCGTTGGCCTGACTGGAGTCATCGATGACAGACTTGTCACTTTTAGACTCGTCTTTCGCTTCGCCTTCCTTCATGGCACCTTTAAAACCTTTAATGGCGCCGCCTAAATCACCACCTAGATTACGTAGGCGTTTGGTTCCAAATAATAATAGGACAATAACAAGAACAATAATTAACTGCCAAATACCGATTCCGCCCATGATAATTCCTATTTATGTTAGTTGAAGAGGGGTTATTCTACTTGTTTCTACTGGCTTTTTCATCCAATCCAGACAAGCCAAACCGACGCTCAAGTTCTTTTAGCACATCATCAGAGCTCAAGCCTTGTTGGGCTAAAAGTACCAGCGTGTGAAACCATAAGTCAGCGGTTTCATAAATGACTTGCTGTTTATCATCGGACTTGGCAGCAATCACTGTTTCGGTTGCTTCTTCACCAATTTTTTTTAGAATGGTGTCGAGGCCTTTATGATAAAGGCTTGCTACGTATGATGAACTGGGATCTTCCTGCTTACGTTGCTGTAAAACGTGGTCGAGTTGTTTTAATGTATCGCTCATGATGAATAAATACTCTTAGGGTCTTTTATAACGGGGTCAGTAGCAACCCATTGTTGGTCTTTTAGTTGTCGATAGAAGCAGCTTTCACGCCCAGTATGACAGGCAATACCACCCTTTTGTTCAACCGATAATAAAATGACGTCTTCATCGCAATCTAGCCGAATGTCTCGAATAATTTGCTGATGGCCTGACTCTTCACCTTTATGCCATAGCTTATTGCGTGAGCGAGACCAGTACACAGCATGGCCTTGCTCAGCGGTAAGTTGTAGGGCTTCTTGGTTCATCCACGCAACCATTAAGATTTTGCCAGACTGGTGATCTTGGGCAATAGCGGGAATAAGTCCTTTGTCGTCCCAGCGTAACTGATCGAGCCAGTTACTCATAAGCGAACCTCAATGCCTTTGTCGTGCAGGTGTTGCTTTGCTTCACCAATGCTGAACTCGGCAAAGTGAAAAATACTGGCAGCTAACACTGCATCGGCTTTGCCTTTGGTCACGCCGTCAGCTAGGTGATCTAAGGTGCCAACGCCACCGGAGGCAATCACCGGCACCTCAACTGCCTCACTAATAGTGCGGGTTAATTCTAGGTCGAAGCCTATTTTAGTACCATCACGGTCCATACTGGTTAATAAAATTTCACCAGCACCAAAATCAACCATCTTTTTTGCCCACTCGATCGCGTCTAGTCCGGTTTCTTTACGGCCACCGTGAGTGAATATTTCCCAGCGCTTAGGTTCATCATCGGCACTCACACATTTTGCATCAATCGCTACCACGATACACTGCGAGCCAAAGCGTTCGGCAGCTTGCTGAACAAATTCAGGGTTGAAAATAGCCGCGGTGTTAATGCCAACTTTATCAGCACCGGCCTTTAACATGCGGTTAATGTCTTCTAGTGTGCGAATACCGCCACCAACGGTTAGAGGAATAAAAACCTCATCGGCTACTTTTTCAATAACGTGTACGATAGTTTCTCGGTTATCTGAGCTGGCGGTAATATCAAGAAAGGTGATTTCGTCAGCGCCTTCGCGATCATAACGGCGAGCCACTTCTACAGGGTCACCAGCATCTCGTATATCAACAAATTTGACCCCTTTAACCACACGGCCATTGTCCACGTCTAGACAGGGAATAATGCGTTTAGCGAGCCCCATTTAAGCGAAAGACTGGGCTAGTTTTTCACCCGCTGCAAAATCCAAGGTTCCTTCGTAAATCGCGCGGCCAGTAATCGCGCCCATAATGCCATCGTCGGCCACGTTGCCGAGCAATTCAATATCAGTGAGGTTAGTAATGCCGCCCGATGCAATGATTGGAATGTTAACTGATCGCGCCAGTTTTGCGGTGGCTTCTACGTTCACCCCTTGCATCATGCCATCACGACCAATATCGGTGTAAATGATAGAATCAACGCCATCAGATTCAAAGTGCTGAGCAAGGTCAATAATGTCATGATTGGATAGCTTAGACCAGCCATCGATGGCTACTTTGCCATCTTTAGCATCTAGGCCTACGATGATGTGGCCAGGGAATTCTGCGCAAACATCCCCAACAAAATGGGGAGTGTTAACGGCTTTAGTGCCAATAATAACGAATTGAACGCCGGCATTTAAATAGGTTTGAATGGTGTCTTCATCACGAATACCACCACCGACTTGAATAATTAAGTCGGGATGCGCTTGTGCAATATCGTTCACTACACCCGCATTCACGGGTTTCCCTGCAAACGCACCGTCTAAGTCAACGAGGTGTAGTCGTTTTGCACCTTCATTGACCCAGCGAGTAGCTACTTCGACAGGGTTATCTGAGAAAATGGTCTCGTCGTCCATTCGGCCTTGGCGTAAACGTACGCATTTGCCTTCTTTAAGATCAATCGCGGGTATAAGAATCATAATGAATAGTTCCTGGCTGCTTAGGACTGGCCGTCCCAGTTTAAAAAGTTTTTAAGAAGTTGTAAGCCGGCATGCTGGCTTTTTTCGGGATGAAACTGTACTGCAAGGATATTGTTTAATTGTAGTGCGCAAGGGAAATCGTTGGGGTATGCAGTGTTAGCCGATACGATAGTGGGGTCTACTTGGCTGGCGTGGTAGCTATGCACAAAGTAAAAACGTTCATTTTGCTCAATGCCTTTAAAAAGAGGGTTGTTACCTTCGTGATGAACTTGGCTCCAGCCCATATGAGGTATTTTTAATTTGTCACCATTGCTGTCTATATTGCCACTAGCAAACTTAATAACATCTCCGGGTAATAGGCCTAAGCATTCAACCCCATCATTTTCTTGGCTGTGCTGTAGTAATGCCTGCATACCAATGCAAATACCGA
>JAHRWG010000052.1 GCA_019090295.1 Cycloclasticus sp.
CTCCTCAATTCGCGTATTAATAGTCATTATCATTTACCATCATTAAAAATGGCAAGTATACCCTTTTTTAATCAACTAGGGAGCCCCTTCCCCAAGACAAGCAGGCACCTTGCCACCGCTGCCAGTGTTGAATCGGATGACGATAGAACATAGGGAGCCGCCAAACCAACGCTTATCCAGTCCTTTTAATCTCTGACTAGCTCGGCAGCCCTACCATTGTCCTTAAGGTATTTAAGGTGCTTTAGTTGCTGATTTACCTATAGATAATTATAATACCTTCTCTACGATACAGAGTGACCTTGTCAGGCCACCCTATTTTTTCACTGCACTTAAAGGCTTACCATGCACGAACACATTATGCCCACCTACGCTTCTTTAGCGATTCGATTCACCAAGGGTGCAGGGTCTTGGTTGTGGGATGAAAAGGGTGACAAATACTTAGATGCCTTATCTGGCATTGCTGTTTGTGGCCTAGGCCATGCCCACCCAGAGGTGGCCGCGGCAATTAGTGAGCAGGCTCAAACACTCGTGCATACTTCGAATTTATATTACATTGAAAAGCAGGAGTTACTGGCTAATAAACTGTGTGATCTAACAGAGATGAATGATGTTTTTTTTGCCAACTCTGGCGCAGAAGCAAATGAAGCTGCCATTAAAATTGCACGCCGTTTTGCTGCAAAAAAAGGGCTTAGCCAGCCAATTATCATCACCATGAACGGAAGCTTTCATGGCCGTACTCTAGCAACACTCACCGCAACAGGGAATGAGCTGATTAAGGAAGGCTTTGCCCCTTTACCAACGGGCTTTTGCCACCTACCCGACAATGATATTCCGGCACTTGAAGCCTTTATTGATCAGCATGACAATATTGCTGCCATTTTAGTAGAGCCTATTCAAGGTGAAAGTGGGGTTAACATTCCTGCAAGCAATTACTTAAATAAACTGCGGCAACTGTGCGACCAGCACGATTTTCTATTGATGCTAGATGAGATTCAAACCGGTATGGGCCGCACCGGCACCTTTCTCGCTAGTCAGCAAAACGGCATTAAAGCTGACGTTGTTACCTTGGCTAAGGCACTTGGAAATGGCGTACCAATTGGGGCCTGCCTAACGCAAGGCAAAGCTACTGGCTTGCTAACCAGTGGGTCACATGGTTCAACCTTTGGCGGCAATCCACTCGCTTGTGCCGCAGCTCTTTGTGTTCTTGAGGTTTTACAGCGTGACCAACTAGCAGATCGAGCCAAGCAATTAGGTGAAAAAATAGTTCGGTCCTTCAAGCTAGCTCTACAGCACTGTGAACATGTTGTTGATATTAGGCATAAAGGCTTAATGATTGCTATTGAGTTAAAAAAACCGTGCACCGAGCTTGTCTCTCAAGCAGCAGAAAAAAAATTACTGATTAATGTTGCAGGTGGCAATCGTGTACGCTTGCTGCCTCCATTAACGATGACTGATCAAGAGGCTAATCAAGTTGTCGACATTGTAAGCAACTTAATTATTGCCCATTAACCCATTCTTTCGTACAGTATTCACATGAAACCACGTCATTTTATTACCCTTAACGACCTTAGCGCCGATGAATTGCGCAAACTTATCAAACGCGCCATTGAGTTAAAAAAGATGCGCGCTGATGGTGACGTTTCCGAGCCTCTTAAAAACAAAGTGTTGGGAATGATTTTTGAAAAGTCATCCACCCGCACCCGTATTTCATTTGAAACAGGCATGACTCATTTCGGTGGCAGCGCTTTATTTCTTTCGCCACGTGACACACAATTGGGTCGCGGCGAACCGCTTGAAGATTCAGCCCGTGTTATCTCAAGCATGGTGGATGGCATTATGCTACGCACCAATGACCATAGCACAGTGACCACCTTTGCTAAGCATTCTAAAGTGCCTGTTATCAATGGCCTAACTGATCGCTTTCACCCTTGCCAATTGCTCGCTGACTTACAAACATGGTTTGAGCAACGTGGCGACATTAAAGGCAAACAAGTCTGCTGGGTTGGTGATGGTAACAATATGTGCCACTCTTATATGAATGCCGCCAAGCTGCTCGACTTCCAACTGACCATTGCTTGCCCAGCAGGTTATGAACCCGAACAACAATTGCTAGACAGCACCAAAAGCCATGTTAGTTTATTCAACGACCCTAAGCTGGCAGCCAAAGGTTCAGATCTTATCGTGACTGATGTTTGGGCGAGTATGGGGCAAGAACAAGAACAAAAAGACCGTGAGAAAGCCTTTGAAGGTTTCTGCGTTGACTCAAGCATTATGGCTTTAGCGAACAACGACGCATTATTTATGCATTGTTTGCCAGCTCATCGTGGCGAAGAAGTAAGCGCCGATGTACTGGATGGACAGCAAAGCGTTATTTGGGACGAAGCTGAAAATCGACTGCATGCACAAAAAGCCTTACTTGAATTTCTAATGGCTTAACCTTTAAATTTCAACCTATCACCCACCTGAAGGACCGTTTGTGAAAAAAATTATTTTAGCTCTCTCTCTTTTAACGTCTAGTTCATTAATGGCACAGACTGCGTATGTGTCAGACGAATTAGATATTATGGTACGCTCGGGGAAAAGTGCCAGTCACCGTATTATTGCCACGTTAAAAAGCGGCAATAAAGTCAATGTGACCGAACGTGATACCGACACTGGCTACTCCAAAATAAAACTTAGCGCCACGCGTGATGGCTGGGTGCTTAGCCGCCTACTTGCTAAATCCCCTTCTGCTAGGGCCCGTTTAGCGGCAGCTGAAAAAAAAGCGGCTAAACTCCAAGTCAACATAGCACTTGTTAATAAACAGCTCGCTGAGCTTCAACTTAAAAAGGGCTCATTAGACAGTCAATCCGCAGAGTTAAGCGGTCGTAATAATAAACTAGTTCGAGAGCTAGATCAGCTTAAAAAAACATCCAGCAATGCCGTTAAAATATTAGCTGAGCGTAATCAGCTTCAACAACGAGTGGTGACCATCGAACGCGAACTAGAAGGCTTTAAACGTGAAAATGCCACGCTCAAAAGCAGCAGCGCGCAGGATTGGTTTTTAATTGGTGCCGCCGTCCTCTTACTAGGAGTTGTGCTTGGTTTTATTCTGCCAAAACTATCCTGGCGAAGAAAGTCTTCGTGGCAATCTTCATTTTAATTACTTAAATACAGACGAGAATACTATGTCAGATAAAAAGAACGATCAACGGAAGTTTTCAGCTCAAGTTGTAGATGGTATGGAGCGCGCTCCTAGCCGCGCTATGCTTCATGCTGTTGGCTTTACCGATAAGGACTTCAAAAAACCTCAAGTAGGTATTGCGTCCACATGGGCCATGGTTACACCGTGCAATATGCACATCAACGGCCTTGCCGATGAGGCTGCAAAGGGTGTCAATACAGCTGGTGGCAAAGGCGTTATCTTCAACACCATTACCATCTCTGACGGTATTTCTATGGGCACAGAGGGCATGAAGTACTCTTTAACGTCGCGTGAAGTGATTGCCGACTCGATTGAAACGGTTGTTGGTTGCCAAGGCTTTGATGGTGTTGTGGCCATTGGTGGCTGCGATAAAAACATGCCGGGCTGTATGATTGCCTTAGCGCGCCTCAACCGCCCAGCTATTTTTGTGTATGGCGGGACTATTTTATCGGGCTGTCACAAAGGGCGTAACCTTGATGTTATTTCTGTGTTCGAAGCCGTCGGACAACGTGCCAACAACCTAATCGACGATGATGAACTTCATGCTATTGAGTCAAAAGCTATCCCAGGTCCTGGCTCATGTGGTGGAATGTACACCGCTAATACCATGGCCTCAGCCATTGAAGCCATGGGCATGAGTTTACCCAATAGTTCTGCTCAAGCTGCTATATCAGCTGACAAACAAAAAGACTGTGAAGATGCTGGACAAGCCGTTCTTAACTTACTAGAACTCGATATCAAACCGCGCGACATCATGACGCGTAAAGCCTTTGAAAATGCCATCACCGTTGTTATCGCTTTAGGCGGGTCAACCAATGCTGTCCTTCACCTATTAGCCATGGCACATAGTGCTAAAGTCGAGCTCTCGTTGAACGATTTCACTGAAATTGGAAAGCGCGTTCCAATGATCGCTGACTTAAAGCCTAGTGGCAAATACTCTATGGGGGAACTCATTGAAATTGGCGGCATTCAGCCCATGATGAAAATTCTTTTAGAAGCTGGTTTACTGCATGGCGATTGCTTAACTGTGACTGGAAAAACACTCGCTGAAAACCTTGCAGATGTTAAGCATTACCCGAATGACCAAGACATTATTCATTCGCTGGATAACGCCATTAAAAAAGACAGCCATCTAGTCGTGCTTTATGGCAACCTTGCTAAGGAAGGTGCTGTTGCTAAAATAACCGGAAAAGAAGGACTTGGCTTTACCGGCAGTGCTCGCGTGTTTAACTCTGAAGAAGAGTCTATGACCAGCATTTTAAATGGCTCTATTAAAGAGGGTGACGTGTTAGTTATTCGCTACGAAGGCCCTAAAGGCGGACCTGGCATGCGAGAAATGTTGGCACCTACCTCCGCCATTATGGGGCGTGGCTTAGGCGACAAAGTGGCCTTTATCACTGATGGTCGCTTCTCTGGCGGCACACATGGGTTTGTTGTTGGTCATATTACACCCGAAGCCCACCAAGGTGGTGTGATAGCAGTTGTTGAAGATGGAGATACCATTACTATCGACAGCGTTACCAATGAGCTTCGCTTACACCTTGATGACGACGTTATTAAGCAACGCTTGTCCAAATGGGTACAACCCAAACCTCGCTATACTAGAGGCGTGCTATCAAAGTATGCCAAGCTCGTTAGCTCCGCCTCCAAGGGCGCTGTTACTGACTAAAATACATTCGCTTGTTTAAAGGTTGACTAACCGCCTCTTAAAGCACACCCAAACATGGGTGTGCTTTTTTTATGCCCTCATCTCTCGCAGACCTCTGCCTTAGGCCAACACCAATAAGCCTGCATTAAATACCTTAATTAACAATAAACGCTCTGAAAAAATACGTGCACTAGGGTTACAACTGCGTAAAACGCAATCTTTTGATGCGTTATTTGCGTTTTATGCAATATTTGCTAAAATATGCACGATGACAAATAATGCACCATTTATTATTGCCAAGTTTGGCGGCGTTAACGCTTTAGCACAGGCCATCGACAAAAACCCTGCCACTGTTTACCGCTGGACCTATCCTAAAGAAAAGGGTGGAACAGGCGGTTTAATTCCCTCCGCCTCATTATTAA
>JAHRWG010000343.1 GCA_019090295.1 Cycloclasticus sp.
ACAAATTACCATTATTAATGCTAAACCTCCTAAAATAATTAAATCTAAATCCATAATATTTATTTTAAATGCAATTTATAACTTTTTTAATTAACGTAATTATAAAATTTTAAATCTTTCATTGTGCCATCTAAATACGCTCCCTCAACCCAACCATATCTCCCTATAGTTACAGGGTAATGAGTGTTACTCATTCCAACATAAACTCCCCCTACATTATTAACACCGACCTCTATATCATTGACGTATAGGTGTAAACCGTTTACATCCTTACTCCCATCGTAAGTAACCTTAATTTTTACATATATATTTAAAGGAAAAGAATAAGTATAGTTTTTATTAATCCTTCCAGATACATCTGAATTAGTTAGAGCAATAAATAAAGTGCTTCCGTCGTATGCTAATTGATATTCAGACACTAATGTTTCCCCTCTTTTATTAACAAACCAAACGCCAGAAACTCCTATACTATCTAATTTAACCTCAAATTCAATCGTAAAAGGTAAATCGTTAACCCCATCCGTAAAACTAAAAATATCATTGGCAGGTATTTCTATAAAAGAGGTATTACCGTTAAAAGTCGCTTCCGTACCATTGTAATTAATTGAGGTATCTATTCCATCGATTCCCGAAGTAGTGCCTATTATTTCATTAGAGTTTAATGCTAGTGGGTATTCTGCTATCGGTTGCAACGCATTAACATAACTAGCTTTTCTTACCATTGCCCTCATATTACTCCCAGTTCGTTACAATTATTAAAATATTACTTGCGTCTGTATAATGTATTGTTAAAGTGTTTCTATTATTCCCATCGTAAGTATCACCTACTACAGATGTATTTGCTGGATATATTAAAGTAAAATCACCGCTTAAATCAACCGTAACCACTTTAAACTTTCCGTTTGTAATTGATAGGGTTAAGTCTTCTGTTAAAACTGCATCCCAACCCTCGTAAGCGTCAAAGTCTAAAGCTAAAGTATCTGAATTAATATTCCCAACTACATTTAATCTATCATCTTGTCTTACGTTTATAACACTACCATCCGTAGCAAATACCTTAGTAGGGTCGTTCTCTGAACTCTTTACACCTAATACATTTGCATAAGACGATAAAAATAACTCTTTCCAAGTTACACCTGAACCAACTCCAATATCTGTAGATGCGAGAGGTGTAACTCTCCCGTTAATAACATTAATAGATAGCCCACCTAATTGATTACCGTTTTGGTCGTCAACCCTAACACCATAGCCTATAGCGTTTGTACTTATTTTAGTAACCATATTACCGTTAAAATACTCCCCTAATTGTAAGGCTTTTAAGTATTTTATTACTTGTGCCTCTGTAAATACATTAGATACATTAGTTTTCGCTATAAATCCATCATTAACATCTGCTAAAGTAGTCCCGTGAGGGTTCGTACCATCGTCTAAATCTAACTGACTATGTTTAGTTATACCTACAACTTCACCAACAAATAAACTAACTTCTTCCTGTGTATCGTCTACTATTACTTCTATTTCTTCAGCCATCTTTTAAGGTGTTGTTATATCTTGTAATACTTTAAATGTACCCCAAACATAAGTTTTAATACTTCCATCGGTAAAGGTTATCTGTGCATCATAGTAATACTCCCCAACCTCAAAAACAATAGGAGTAAATTCATCTATTGTAAAGACCCCATTTGTTGGGTCTGTTAATGTAATCCCTGTTCCAATCTCCATATCCTTAACAACTGAACCCGTTTTACAACGGTATCTAAATTGTACGTGTATAGATGTTCCAGTTAAATCTATAGGGTCGCCGCTTACAAGTTCCTTAACGGTAAAATTAACACTAGAAAAAGTATCGTTCTTGTATCTGTCTTTAAAAGGTTTGTTTACTATTGTTGCCATAATTTATCCTAAATCTACCCAAATTGTACCGTTATACCCTCTAAACTTTTTAGTGGTGCTATCAAAATACATTCTGCCCTCGGTTGGTGCTGCTATTTCGCTTTCATTTGAATAAGCTAACATATTCCCAAACAAATTACTTACTTTTATTTTATAATCTGTTATAACGAACCCACCCCCAGCAGAACTCCTATAAATATACATAAAATCACCGCCCACCGCTGGGACTGTTAACTCTTCTTTTTGTATTAATTTTACGTTTTCTAATGCCATATCTTATTAATTTGAATTATCCATTATAAAGTTATCTGTTTCGTTATCCATTACAAAGTTATCTAGTCCATTATCAAAAATAAAGTTATAAATAGTGTAAATATCAAATCCAGCCGCACCTAAGTCTTTAATAAAATACGCCTGATTATCTTCTTTTCCTGTAAACGTTACCTTATAACCATTAAAGTCTGGTTTATTTTGTCCAGTTTCATTATTTATTTGTGCTTCCAAACCGTTATATAAGCCTAATATCCTAATATTACCTATTCTGTCTATATAAATTGCCCTGTAATCCTTCTTAACTAGCTTAAAAACCTCGCTAGAAACTATAGTTTTAGGTATTTGTATAGTAAAGTTTTGCCCCCAGGCAATACCTCCACCCTCTATACTAGTGTTTTCACTATAATTAGTTACAATACTATCCCAATCATATATAATAGTTGATGGAAAGTTGGTTAATTCTTGACCAACTACCGTTATTTGACTACGTGAATACTTAACATAAGGGAATAAATACAACTTATTAACCCCTCCTTGTAGGTTTTTACATCCTCTTAATATATGTGTTGTTATATCGCAGTTCATTATTCGTATATTGTAGGCTCGTTGCTATTCCCAAAGAACCAACCACCAGTATTAGTTATCGTTTTACTTGCGTTTACTTCATCTTGACAGGTTTTATATTCAGGTAGTGGGTGTTTACATATCCATTTCTCAAAACGCAGAACATAAGTGTCTGCAATGCCTGAATATATCTGTGAAACTTCTAATTTCTCCTCTTTGCTCATTATTTCCGCATTCTCTGGAGCGTGTTTAAATGCACCGCCATTAGTAATCATATAACCCGATACTTGTACGTATTCCGCTAATGCCTGATGCTTAGTTATTGGCTTTACATATTCGGTATATAATTCTAAATAGTCCCCTGTTAAGGTATCGTTTTCAGCCCCATCTAATATAAAGTCGTACAAAATACTTCCTAATAAGGGCTCTATAACCGTTAGTTGTACGTTAGCTATATTAAGTAAATATTTATCAATATCTACATTACCACCTAAAATAGTGGTTTCTGTCATTTCCGAAGGTTGTATAAATAAAAATTCTGCCATTACTATAGTTTTCTATACGTTGGGTTTAAACTCCACCAATTATTAAAAGGGTTTGCTGCTTGTGCTACCTTTGCGTCGTTTTGTTCCCACATTGCATCCTTACGCTCTTGTGGGTCTAAACTCAATATCATTTTTCTAGCCTGATTAACGCTTATTTGATTGTTATTCTTTTTAAGCAGTATAGTTCTTTTCCACCAATGTTTACAGTTTACACCGCCTTTATATAAAAATACATTGTAAGAACTTTTTCCTTTTGGAGAAAACCCTTCATTGTAAACAGAATTGAAATTTAAATCCTCTTCTCTATATCTGTCTCTTATACACATCTGACGCTGCCGACGAACT
>JAHRWG010000053.1 GCA_019090295.1 Cycloclasticus sp.
CTTAAGCTGTTTAGCTTCAGTTCTTAGGTCTTTAATGAGCGCGTCAACATAAGACGGTTCATCATAATCATCGCGCTTTTGGTGAGAGTTGAAGTCACAGTAGGGACACTTTTTAATGCACCAAGGAATATGTATGTAAAGGCTGTAATCGCTATTGATGGCGCTCATGCCCGCTGTTTAAAGTAGTCAGTAATTTGAGGCAATAATTGTTTTAATGCTTTGGCTCGGTGACTAAGCGTGTTTTTTAACGCGGGCTCGAGCGCCGCAGACATGCTGTTCAATTCAGGAATATAAAAAACAGGGTCATAGCCAAAACCATGACTGCCCTGCTTTTCAAGTGCAATACAACCTTCCCATACGCCGTGAGCGATAAGTGGAGATGGGTCGTTCTCGTGTGCCATAAACACCATGACACAGTGAAAGCGCGCACTGCGTTGGGCTTGTGGTACGTGTTTCAAAGCCTGCAATAATTTTTCAGTATTGTTTTGATCATTTGATGGTAGGCCAGCGTAGCGGGCAGAATGCACCCCAGGCTGCCCGTTAAGTGCATCGACCTCTAAGCCAGAATCATCAGCAATGGTTGGTAGCTGAGATAGGCGAGCAGCATGCCTAGCTTTAATAATGGCGTTTTCGACAAAGGTTGTTCCAGTTTCATCGACCTCAGTCACTTTGAACTGTGACTGAGAGATGATGTCAATCGCTTGCGGCTGAAGGATCGCTTGGATTTCCGCAATTTTGCCTTTGTTGCCGCTAGCTAAAACAATTTTTTGTGTCATTTTGCTAAGGCGTCGCGTTGGTGTTGCATTAGTTCATTAATGCCTTTAGCGGCAAGGTTTAGCATCTCATCTAGCTCTTCACGTCTGAACGCATGACCTTCTGCGGTGCCTTGAACTTCAATGAATGCGCCAGCATCATTCATAATCACGTTCATATCAGTTTCAGCTTCTGAGTCTTCTGGGTAATCTAAATCAAGAACAGGTTCACCATTGTAAATACCAACAGACACAGCGGCTAGTTGGCCGTGTAGAGGATTTTTTTTGATTTTCTTGTCTTTTAATAATGTTTCAACGGCCATCGATAGGGCAATATAGCTGCCGGTGATGGATGCCGTGCGGGTGCCACCATCTGCTTGTAATACGTCACAATCAATGGTGATGGTGTACCCATCTAATGCGTTTAAATCAACGGCAGCACGTAGTGAGCGACCAATTAAACGTTGGATTTCTTGGGTGCGACCACTTTGCTTGCCACGTGCCGCTTCGCGACCCATGCGTGAATGAGTGGAGCGCGGTAACATGCCGTACTCGGCAGTCACCCAGCCTTGTTTCTTATCTTTCAGAAAGCGTGGAACACGGCTTTCTACCGATGCGGTGCACAGAACTTGGGTGTTGCCACAAGCGATGAGAACAGAGCCTTCCGCATGCATGGTGAAATTGGTGGTAATGTTAACTTCGCGAAGCTCATCCGTACTACGTCCACTGGGTCTCATGTTTTTTCCTGAGTAAATAAACGCGCATTATAGGCTAAGACATCAAGCAGGTGATTGATAAATACTTAAGTTGACAATCTATAGGTAATTAATCGCATTTAAAAAATCATCAACGGTTTGGGGTCTTTTAACAGGGTCTATTTGCATTGCCCAATCAATGGCTTGAAGAAGTTTAGGGGTCATTGATTTCTTATAGAGGTGGTGGCAGGAAGGCAGCTTGCTAAGAGCAGCCTCATCACAAGCCGCTGGTGGAACGCTTCTGTCTAAGCAAGTTCGCATGCTCGCGCCTATTGCATACATATCGCTCCATGGGCCAAGTGGGTGGGCATTACTGTGTTGTTCGGGGGACGCATAACCCTTGGTCATGCTATGGGCTTGTGGCTGATAATTTTTTTTATACAGTAAAGCAGATCCAAAATCTAAAATGAGGGGTGTGGTTGAGGGGCGAATAAGAATGTTGTCGGGCTTAATGTCCAAGTGCAAGACACCACGCTGGTGCATATTTTTAATGCAGCTAAGAATGGGTTTGAACGTGCTAAGAAGAAAATCGGCATCGATATGCTGGTTAGTTTTTTTAAGCTTATGGCCTAAGGTGGTTCCGTAATCGAAATTCATCACGAGATAGGCGGTCTCATTTGTCAAGAAAAAATTTAATACGCTCACAATATTGGGGTGTTTTAAACTGCTCAATAACGTTGCTTCCTCCAGAAATAACCGCCGGCCACGCTGAAAAAGTACAGCACTTGCAGGGTCAATGGGGGTAACCATTGAGCCATTTCTTAAGGTCAGGTGCTTAGGCTTGTATTCCTTAATGGCCACTTGCTGCTGATCTGCTAATTGTCGAGCAAGGTAGACGGTACTAAACCCTCCCTCCGCGATAACTCTTTCGATAATATAGTCATCAATAATGTTACCAGAAGGTAGGGCTTGATCATGTGAAGAAGGTGGTGAATAAACGGTTGATGGTGGGTTTTTAGTAAACAGGGTATTAATCCTCTTGAAAACAGCCTAATATTTATCTTTTGATAAACTCTAAGTATAGGCGACAAAATGATAAGAAGTATGACTTCCTTTGCAAGTTGTGAGGCAGAGATAGGTAGTTACACAATAATTTGGGAAGTGCGGTCGGTTAATCACCGTTACCTTGACGTTTCATCACGCTTGCCAGAAGCCTTTCGAGCCATTGAGCCCTTAGTACGTGAAGCTGTCTCAAAGCATTTAAAACGAGGCAAAATAGAATGCAATCTTTCGTATAAAAAAGATAAGCAAGGTGAGCAAGCCATTGAAATTAACGAAGAGCGTTTGAACCAATTACTCAATGCCGCCTCAAAAATTGAAACGGGAATGAACCATTTTCAAGCCATATCACCACTCGATATACTACGTTGGCCAGGAATTCAGGCAGAATTTAAAGAGGATATGGAGCCCATTCATCAAGCCGCTATTGAGTTGCTTAATGATGCGCTCAAACAATTGATAGAGTCCCGCGAACGTGAAGGGGCCAATATTACCGACATGGTGACCTCACGCTGTGAACTCATCCATGAGCAAATGGTGTTGGCCAAACAGCGCCTGCCAGAAGTACAGCGGTTATTGCGTGAAAAGTTAGAAAAAAAGATTGATGACCTTTTAGCTGAGCCTGAACAGGCAAGGCTAGAACAGGAGCTTGTTTATTTTCTACAAAAAATGGATGTAGAGGAAGAGTTGGATCGCTTGGACTCACATGTTAAGGAAGTTCGACGAATTCTTGAACAAGATGAACCGGTTGGGCGGCGTTTAGATTTCCTCATGCAGGAATTAAACCGAGAAGCCAATACACTAGGGTCAAAATCTGCTGACCTACAAACAACCAATGTATCCGTTGAATTAAAAGTATTGATTGAGCAGATGCGTGAGCAAATTCAAAATATTGAATGATGCTTGGGCTTGTTTAGAAGGTTGAAGGCAATCGAGTTTGGTTGTTAGTTTTTTATTTGAAGGGTGAGGCATCACAGGGTTAGTATTAACCAGTGATGGCTTGAATAGCCAATATTGAGGCAGTCGTGTCTTGTGCTAAGTGTTAGCTTTCTATTGAGTATATTGGGAGATTGAGAAAGAAAATGGATAGAATCACAAAAAAGTTATTACAGGATTTTTTACAAGCTCAGGAAATGCAGCCTAGTGAAGAATCGAGTGATTTCGAATTATTTTGTAATTATTCGGTCTTGTCGAATGAGTACAACAAAACATTCGATGCTAAAACAGTTACTGTTGGTGCAGGAGCTGATACTGGAATAGATGGCCTAGCCATTATTGTGAATGGGCATTTAGTTGAAGATACTGATGAAATTGACAGTTTATTAGAATCTAATGGTTTCCTCGACGTTACATATTTATTCGTTCAAGCAAAAACATCATCTAATTTTGATACCAGAGAGATGCATGCATTTTATTTTGGCGTAAGTGATTTCTTTTCTGAGGCACCGAAATTACCGAGAAATAACGATATTAAGAAGTATGCTGAACTATCTGAATACATTCTTGAGAATGCCTCTGACTTCAAAGATAACCCTATATGCAAAACCTTCTACATTACTACAGGTGTTGTAAATGAAGACCAGAACATATCAGCCGTAGTAAGTGCTTCAAAGAATGAATTAGATAGTTATAATTTATTTGAAAAAGTTGAGACTAAAGTGATTGGGGCTAATGATCTTGGTAAGCTTTACAGGAAGACTAAGAATCCAATAACTTCAAAATTTACGTTTTCTAATAAAATTACACTTCCAGAAATAGCTGGAATCGACCAATCATTTTACGGTGTACTTCCTTTTTCTGAGCTTAGGAAGTTACTGATTGATGATAATGGAAACTTACAAAGTATATTTGATGATAATGTTAGAGACTTTCAAGGTGTGGCTAACTTGGTAAATAGTAATATAAATGAAACTTTGAATGATGAAAATCCCGAGTTGTTTAGTGTTTTAAACAATGGGGTGACCATAGTAGCTGATTCCATCAAGACATCAGCAAATACTATGACGGTATCTGATTATCAAATCGTGAATGGATGCCAAACTAGTAATGTATTGTATGAAAATAGAAACAATGCTGGAATTGATGATATTAATATCCCCTTAAGGTTAATTGTTACTAGCAATGAAGACATAAAATCACAAATAACAGTTTCTACAAACAATCAGACTGCAATAAAGAAAGAGCAGTTAGCTGCTATGTCAGATTTCCAAAAAAACTTACAGCACTATTATGCTTCTATTAGTGGTGACGGAAAACTCTATTACGAAAGAAGAGCAAAGGAGTACAACTCTGATAGAAATGTCGTAAAGAGAAAGATTGTTACAATCGCAAATCAAATTAAATCATTCTCCTCAATGTTTAGTAAGAACCCTCATCTGGTTACAACTTATCTTGGAACCCTAGTTAAGACTATGGGTAATCCGGGGTCAAAGTTATTTGAGGTTGATCACCAGTTTTCTCCATACTATATGGCAGGTTTAGCTTTCTATAGGTTGGATTCATTGTTCAATTCAGGAGTAATAGATAAGAAATACAAAAAGATTCGTTTCTACCTGCTTATGCTAGTACCTATGATTGCAACAAATGATGGTTTACCACCCCTTAATAGCCAAAAGAAATGTGAGCGATACTGTAACCCAATTATAGATAAGCTAAATAATGAAGATAAGTGTACTGCTATATTTCTATTAGCAGTTGCCATTATCGATAGATCTGAGTCGGATGTGGAGGATAAACAAGCATTGAAATCACGCTCTATGACAGATCAAATTTTGGCAGCATATGATGGAGAGAAAATCTAACGAATAAGGTTAGATTGTAACCCCCCCCTGTTTAAGGGGTTTAAGGGAAGCAACCCTTTTACACCACTCGGGACGCACCCTTAAGTTCTGGAAGTCAAAATAGCGATGGAAAAATAATAGTAAGAGTTATTACCCTACCCAACGGCGACATTTAGCACATCATGCAATAGAGGTCGGGATTTCTGAGAATGAAGCTGATAAGCTAATAGCAGAAATTATTGATGCAACGGAAAGTGTTAACCAAAAGGTATATCAGCTTTTGTCTGAAACATGCCCACGAGAGCTAACGGTAAAGTATTACAAGGGATGCATAAGCAGCCCATTAATTAGTTGTTTAATGCGTTTACGAGTTGTTGGTTTGTTGATATGGGTAAAATATGACCGTATTAGATCAATGCAGTGAACATAATAATGAATTGACGACATTGGTTTATTTTCGTTAGCTGCTTTTTTCAAGTGTTTGGTAATCAATGAAAAAATTTAGAATATAGAGTGGAAGGGTTAAACGTGACAGCTACAGGACAGTTATATATCGTATCCGCCCCATCGGGGGCGGGCAAAACAAGTTTAGTGAAAGCATTATTGAAGGCCGTTTCTGGTGTTGAGGTGTCTGTATCGCATACAACTAGAGTGAAACGTGATGGTGAAACGCCCGGTGTGGATTACCATTTTAGCGATAGTGAGGCTTTTGAAGCCTTAGTTTCAGCAAATGGTTTTCTTGAACACGCGACCGTTTTTGGTAATTCTTACGGTACCTCTAAGGCCGCTGTTGAGAAGCAGTTGGCAAGTGGAATAGATGTCATTCTTGAAATAGACTGGCAAGGTGCACAGCAAGTTCGTGAGTTGATGCCGGCCAGCTGCTCTATTTTTATTTTACCACCCTCAAAGCTGGCTCTTAAGGAGCGGTTGAAGGGGAGAGGGCAGGATAGTGATGCTATTATTGCTGATAGAATGTGCATGGCAGTTGATGAGATGAAGCACTACAGTGAATATGATTTTTTGGTTATAAATAATGATTTTGATGAAGCACTTGCTGAGCTGTTGAGCATTATTAACAGTCAGCGACTGCAGATGGGAAGGCGTCAGCAAAGTCATTGTGACTTGATAAATCAACTGCTTAATTAATATGCATAAATAGGGTATACTTGCCTGCTGATTAGTAGACTAAAAAATTAATAAGGGGTCCAAATGGCACGTGTAACAATATCTGATTGTCTTGAAAAATTAGATAATCGCTTTGAGTTGGTTTTATTAGCATCTAGACGTGCGCGCCAAATTATGGAAGGTGCGGAGTCGACTCTTGAAGTTGAAAATGATAAACCAACAGTGCTCGCCTTGAGAGAAATTGCTGCTGGCCTTATTAGTGAAGAAGCATTAGATGCAATTGATAACCCTCCTATCGAAGACTTGTTTACCGATGAATCAGACGCGATTGATCAAGCGGTACCTACCGAAGGGTAAGTCATTTCGGTCGAGCCGTTGTTCACCTTGGTTCATTGGTGATAGACTCAAATGCCCGTGACATTGTCATGGGCATTTTTATGTAAGCAAAAGGTATAGTTATGGATGCGATGTTAAAGCCAGGTAATGACCCCCCCCAAGAGGCTTTAATTGCTCAGCTCATGTCAGAAGTGACCGCCTACCTTCCAAAAGATCAAGTAGAAGGTATTCAGGAAGCTTGTAACGTGGCTAGTCGCGCACATTCGGGCCAGTATAGAATTAGCGGGGAAGACTACGTTTGCCACCCTATTTCAGTGGCGCTTATTTTAAGTGATAAAAAGCTTGATGCAGAGTGCGTCAAGGCGGCGCTTTTACATGATATTTTGGAAGATACGGACGTCAGCTATGCCGAACTAGCAGAGCAGTTTGGTGAGGATGTGGCGCATCTAGTGGAAGGCGTTAGTAAGCTCACAAAAATCAACTTCAAATCACGGCAAGAAGCGCAAGCGGAAAACATGCGTAAGATGTTTCTTGCGATGGCCAAAGATTTACGAGTCATTATCATTAAATTGGCGGATCGCTTACACAACATGCGAACAATTGGCGTTATGAAGCCAGCCAGTCGTAGAAGGATAGCCAAAGAAACACTCGATATTTATGCACCGGTTGCAAACCGCTTAGGTATGCATGATTGCTGTGTTGAGTTAGAAGACTTAAGTTTTGAGGCTATTTTTCCAAGAAGAAAAAATATTTTATTAAAAAGCGTTAAAAGCGTTCGAGGCAATAGAAAAGAGGTTATTGATAAAATATCATCAACACTTAACGAGCGTTTTAAAGATACCAGCTTTCCAGCCACTATTAGTGGGCGTGAAAAAAACTTGTACAGCATTTACCGAAAAATGCGTACTCAAAAGATACATTTTAGTGATGTGCTTGATGTGTATGCATTTAGAGTGATTGTAGAGAGCGTTGAACAGTGTTATCAAGCATTAGGCGTTTTGCACGCACTGTATAAACCAATGCCAGGTCGGTTTAAGGATTACATTGCTATCCCTAAAAGTAACGGCTATCAATCACTGCATACCGTTCTAATTGGCCCATTTGGTGTGCCTATTGAACTGCAAATTAGAACAAAGCTGATGGACAAGGTGGCCCTTTCGGGTATTGCTGCGCATTGGTTGTATAAAACAGACGGGGTGGCCAGTCCAGCAAAAGTTAGGGCGCATGAGTGGCTTAAGGGCTTGTTAGATTTGGAGCAAGCCAATGAAGACTCGTTTGAGTTTTTTGAAAACTTAAAAATTGACCTGTTTCCTCAAGAGATTTTTGTTTTCTCACCCAAGGGTAAAATTTTGAAACTGCCTAAAGGTTCGACAGCGGTAGATTTTGCATTCGCTGTTCATACTGATATTGGTATGACTTGTGCGGGTGCAAAAATTAATCGAAAAATGGAACCATTGCATACCCTGTTAAAAAATGGGCAGACGGTTGAGATCATGACGAGTGACTTTGCAGTGTGTAATCCAAATTGGTTGAACTTTGTGGTGACCAGTAAAGCGAGGAGCGCCATACGGCATTACCTAAAAGATTTTAAAGAAAGAGATGCTATTACCTTGGGCGGTCAGCTTTTAAATGCAGAGTTAAAGGCCATGAACTTGAGTTTTAAGGATGTTGATAAAGGTAACTTGGATGCTTTTTTGGATAATCAACAGCTAAGCTCACTCGATGCCTTGTTAATGGATATGGGTTTTGGGAACCGCCTTCCCTTGATGGTTGCTCAGCAGCTAATACGAGGAGAAGACCTAGGAGATGCACTTAATATAGCGAGTGATGAACGTTCAACGGCAGCACTAAACATTAGTGGTGCAGAAGGCTTGTTGGTGACGCTTGCAAGCTGTTGTAAACCAATCTATGGGGATAAAGTCATTGGCTTTTTTAACCCGGGTAGAGGGGTAGCGGTCCATAGGATTCACTGCAAAAATACCAAAGAATATAAGCGAAAAGGTAAGAACTGGTTAAATGTGCAGTGGGCGGATCGGGCTGAGGGGGAATTTAGCACTGATGTAAGGGTTGAAATAAAGGATGAACGAGGTGTTTTAGGTCAGATTGCGTCACTGATGTCATCTTTTGATTGTAATATTGAAGATATAAAAATGAGTAGTCGCGCTATAAAAACCTCTAGTGATGTCTTTACGATTACTGTGCGCGATAGAAAGCACCTTGCAAGGTTAATGCGGCGCTTGCGCTTACTGCCATCCATCGTAAAAATAGAGCGGGTAAGAAACTAATGGACAGACAGATGGAAAAAAAAGTTATTCACACAGCACTAGCGCCAGAAGCCATTGGCCCCTACTCACAAGCCATTAAAGTGGCTGAAACGGTCTATCTATCAGGGCAAATCCCTCTAATAGCTAATACTATGGAGCTAATTGGCGGTGGGGTAAAAGAGCAAGCCGAGCAAGTATTTGAAAACCTGAAGGCGGTTGCTGAAGCGTCAGGTGGAGCGTTATCGGATATCGTTAAACTCACTATTTATTTAACTGATATGGGTGACTTCCCAATCGTTAATGCGGTTATGGCAGATTATTTTTCACTGCCCTACCCAGCAAGAGCCACTATTGGCGTAGCGGCCTTACCTAAAAATTGTTGTGTTGAGGTGGATGCCGTGATGGTGCTAGGCTAGCACCGAAGAGTTACTAACCTAAATGGATGAACAAGCGTTTTTAGATAGCTGCCCAGTGACTCAATTAAAGGGTGTTGGAGATAAAGTAGCAGAGAAACTAGCACGAATAGGGATACTGTCGATATCTGACCTTTTGTTTCATCTACCCTTTCGCTATGAAGACCGGAGCCGCTTAGTACCTATTGGTGCGCTAACATCAGGTGAGTCGAGCTTATTTGAAGGCAAAGTAGAGCTATCAGAAGTGGTTTTTAGGGGGCGTCGTTCAATGCTTGTTCGATTGAGTGATGGAACAGGATTTATTACGCTACGTTTCTTTCACTTTTCCAAACAGCAAAGAGAAGGCATGCAGCGGGGGCAATGGTTGCGTTGCTTTGGGGATATTCGAGGCTCTGGTCAGCAAACGGGGCTGACGGTTATGCACCCCAGCTATACACACATTACCGAGCAACAACGTGGCCAAGTAGAAGAAGGGGTGTTGGCTGTTTACCCCGTGACAGAAGGGCTTAATCAAGGATCATTACGGAAGTTCATTAAGCAAGCGTATCACTTGGTTGAGCAAGGGCAGAGTATTCGCGAATGCCTGCCAGTCTCGTTAACCGCTCGTCATCATTGGCCTAGTCTGGACGTTAGCTTGAAACAGTTACACTACCCTCAGACGGTACCCACCGCTGACATCAATAAAGTACCAGCCTTTCAGCGCTTAATTTATGAAGAACTCATGGCTCGTCACTTAAGCCTAAGCCGGTTAAAAAAAGCGACTCAAGATAAAAGTGCCCCTAGCTTTAAACCGACGGGCGACACTAGGCATGCTTTTTTAGCCTCACTGCCATTTTGTTTAACAGCTGCTCAACAGAGGGTTATTAATGAAATTTTGTTGGATTTAACTAAGGGTTGGCCAATGCAGCGGCTGGTACAAGGTGATGTTGGCTCGGGTAAAACAGTGGTGGCTGCCTGTGCAGCCTTAGCAGCTATAGAGGCTGGCTATCAAGTTGCTTTAATGGCACCAACAGAATTATTAGCGGAACAGCACTATAAAAACTTTAAGGCTTGGTTCACGGTGTTAAATGTGAATGTTGAGTGCTTATTGGGCCGGCACAAGGGCAAAACTCACCAACTCATTACGGATCAGCTTGCAGCGGGGAAGATTGATATTGTCATTGGAACGCAATCTTTATTTCAAGACAAAGTAGCTTTCTCAACGCTTGGTTTGGTGATTATTGATGAGCAGCACCGTTTTGGGGTTGATC
>JAHRWG010000054.1 GCA_019090295.1 Cycloclasticus sp.
CCCGCAACCGTATGCACTCCATTAAACGCATACCGCTACCGTACATCAGCCCTGCCATTAAGAGATAAGTCCCCGTCATATTATCGAGTAACGTCTTAACTTCAAAAGGCGAAAGAACAACCGGTAAACGCCGTGCACGTTTAGCGCGAGCAAACTCCATGCCCTCAAGCGGACGTTGCAATACCTCCCGAAAGAAAAATGCGATGGATGTTAGCGCTAGGTTTTGCGTGCTCGGGCTAACATTACGCCCCACCGCCAAATCAGACAGAAACGCCTCAACTTGCGCAGCACCTATCTGCTCCACCGCCAGGCCCTGTGCTGATCGAAATAGGCGCTCAACCCAATGAACATACGTCTGTTCTGTACGAATAGAAAAATGGCGTAAACGTATCGCAGCAACAAGCGCTTCAATGGACGGCAGATAATCAGCCATCAGTGGCGCCAAACGCGCTTCATTACGTAAATGCCCATGACTACTGGCACGGGCAATCGTTGGATGGCTAGCCTCCAATTCTTTTGCAGATGCCTTTAAAGACGACCAGTCGATACTGGACAACCACGAGGGCTTCAGAACATCAACAAAATAAATCTCAAGAGCGTCGACACACTGTACAAATTGCCAATCAACAAGCGACGCATCAGTGCCCTTCAAGCGTAAATAACGTTGCACCAGGTCTGCACCAACCGTGTCTAGGGAAACGCCCTCAGTTTTCAAATAAGCCATAAAAGCCTGCAGGTGCCGCGCATACCATCGACGAGCCCCTTCAGGTATTTTTCTGTCTAGCCTAGCGGATAGATAAGATTGCCAGCCAGACTGCGCTGCCAGTTCTGAGCTATTACTCATATTTTCAGGGTGTTGAGGTTTTTTGACATGCATAGATATTAAGGTGCTAGACAGATTCTGTCTAGCACCTTAATATCGCTCTCTGTATAGTTAACTGTTAGCATTGAATAAATAGGAGTACATATAATGATAAACAGGGAAGGCAACTTTAAAGACGCTAGCAGCCTTACAAATTGGGTAAGGTACATGCTTTATGCTCAAGTAGTTGTGGGCGTAATTGCGATAGGTTCCAATTTCCTTGAATACCAATTATTGTCTGACTATCAAAATGGCGTATATACGTCCCAAGATAGAGCAGTTGCAGATGGTGAAGCGAGCGATCAAAGACAACAGATGGTTGCTCTAATCTATTTAGTTGTTTTCATTGTTTCAGGCTTTCTAATTCTTCGGTGGATTCATCGCTCAAACTATAATGCGCGGCAGTTGGGGGCTAACGAAATGGAGTTCACTCCCGGCTGGTCGATCGGGTATTACTTTATTCCGATATTGACACTCTGGAAGCCTTATCAGGCAATGAAAGAGATTTGGAAAGCAAGCCATAACCCTAGCGATTGGCAATCAGAAAAGGCTAGTTCAATACTCGGTACTTGGTGGTTTCTATGGATTGTAACAAATATGCTTGGGCAAGCAGTATTTCGCATGTCAACTGGAGCAGAAGAACTTCCAGAGCTAATGAATCTTAATCTCGTTTCGCAGGCCTCCGAGGTGCTTTCAATACCACTAGCACTTGTAACGCTATCAATCGTTAATAATATTTATACAGCCCAAGTGTCTGCCTACGAAAGTGCTAACAAGTCAATCCAGCCGACCGCTAACGCGTCGGCTGATTGAAGCGTTATGACTAAACGTAACCAAATAATTTACTGGTTGGCAGTGTGTCTTGTTTTTGGACTTGCTGTATTGGCCACTATACCGAACACTACTATTACAATTGTGGGCGCCGCATGTGCCTGGCTAATGGGTTTTTCCGTTATATACTCTTATATTAATGGCCACAGAATTGATTTTGGCTGGGCCACAGTAGAAAAATCTTGCAGTCGTCAAGAACGAAGTTTTTACTTGTTTCCAGCAATAGCTGTAATTATTTTAGCTATTACAGGCCTTGTGAAACACTGGCATTAAATGTCATAACAAGGCGTGCAATGGCGCCTGCGGCTGGACAGCTAAAAGCGCCGCTTCGCAGCAACGCTGCCCATTCACTAAGCGTTAGGCACAACTTCTATCAGGTAATCAAACATGGTTGAACTAATAAAAACTGATGAAGAAGGTAGTGGGTGGTATCCAGTATCGATTAGCAGGCTTGAGGGTCTTTTAGAAAATTCCATCTACACTGGGCGCGGATACCCACACTCTTACGCACTTCGTAAGAACCTTGCTTACAACCTGCAATATATTCAATTCCAAGACAGAATTTTGCAAGATATAAAGCTTAGCTCAGTACTCTATACCCAGACGGTTAAAAGTATTGTACTTGTTGGTTGCGGGGTCATTGAATCAATTTTGCACTTCATGCTAATAGTTAATAATGTTCATTCAACTACCGAGTGGAAGGAAAAAGTTAAATTTAAGGGCAACCAAAAGAAAGTAGATGGTAATTATCAGAAAATTGATAGCGTCATGTATGAAAAACTGCCAACTCCGCAATTAAAGCATATGACGTTTGATGCCATGATTAAAAGTGCCAAAGCTAGAGCGGTATTTGGTGCTAGACCCACTATCTATCAAAAACTTGAAGGCCTAAGAGCGTTAAGAAACAAGGTTCATCTGCAGGTTATTAATGAGCCTACAGATACGGATTGGAATTCTTTTAGCGCGACACATTTGTCGGATATATGCAAAGTCCTGTATGCAATACTGACTAGCGGCATTTTTTCACCTACAGCAGATCAGAAGACATATTTTAGTTATCTACGTAGAAACTTTAGTGCCTAACAAAAACATCAAGTTCGTTCGCTATCGCTCACTGGGACGCGCAAAAAGCCGCGCGCCC
Source organism: Cycloclasticus sp. (assembly GCA_019090295.1). GTDB lineage: Bacteria > Pseudomonadota > Gammaproteobacteria > Methylococcales > Cycloclasticaceae > Cycloclasticus. The sequence continues at coordinate 2,835 of JAHRWG010000054.1, forward strand.
CTTATGTAAACGTTAGCACTCTATAAGGATTCGACGTGAGTAGTATAAAAGGTATATTTATAGCTGAATCTAGCCAATCACCAATGGTA
>JAHRWG010000055.1 GCA_019090295.1 Cycloclasticus sp.
AGGCAGGTGATGTGGGATGGGATTGATGGCCACCGTTGCCGACAACTAGGTTGGATTGCGATGAGTTGGGATGAGCCCGATATTCGCTTTACACACCTTCGTCCAATGGGGTCAAGCCAACAAAATATTATTACCGGGCGCATACGGCATGGTTTTGGCCAATATTTTATGGGTACAGGTGTGGTGTATATGTTGGCATCAGGCCTATATAGAATGACTCGGCCACCTTTCGTAATAGGCGGGCTAGCTATGATGTGGGGCTATATTAAAAGTGGGCTGTCAGGTGTTCCTCGTTTTGAAGATAAGGCTTTGTCTGCTTTTATTAGACGGTATCAATGGGCGTGTTTGTTGAAGGGAAAAAAGAAAGCAACGGCTCAATTGAACGACAAACAAGCACATATTTGGTTCGATGGTCGATCATGAAGGTTGCCTATTTAGCGCCTGAGTTGCCGGCACTGTCAGCAACGTTTGTTTACAACGAAATTTTACAACTTGAAACCTTAGGCGTACAAGTGGTGCCATTTTCGGTGCACCCTCCGAGCTCACAGGTGACTGAACAACGGGTTGAAGTTCTAGCGAAACCTACGCTTAACCTATACGCACAGTCCAAACTTAAGGTGCTAAAGGATAACCTACTTTGCCTGTTGAAACGCCCTGTATGTTATGTCAAAACGCTGTTGATGGTTGGGCGTGATAGTTGGCAGGTTGGGGTGTTTAGCCGTATTGGTTTAGGAATGGTTTACCGTTTCTTTTTTGCTTCAAGTTTAGCGCGTCAACTAGCGGCGAATGATTGCGATCACCTGCACGTTCACTTCGCACATATTCCTACTGATATTGCAATGTACGCGTCTTCTTTATCATCGGTACCTTTTAGTGTGACGGCACATGCTAACGATATTTATGAACGTGGGTGGTTACTTAGGGAGAAGGTTGAGCGTTCGGCTTTTTTTGCGACCATTTCAGAGTTTAATAAGCGTTACCTAGAAAGTAAGGATGTTGATGCCAGCAAAATTTGCATTGTACGTTGTGGTGTGGAGCCAAGTCTGTTTTCTAAAAGAGCAGACCTGCCAGCGCACAAAAACACGAAAATTGGGGTTATTGGCCGATTGGTCGAGAAAAAAGGTTTTGATACGTTGATTAAAGCCATGTCTATTTTAAAAACACAAGGCGTGGCTATTGAACTTCAAATTGCGGGTTCTGGACCGCTGTTAAAGCCGTTGCAGGCTTTAGCCATTAGCCTAGGCTTAGATTCGCAAGAGGTTACTTTTCTAGGGGCTATTCCTCATGCTGAAGTAGCGTCTTTTATTAAATCATTGGATGCTTTTGTGTTGCCTTGTAAGCAAGATTCAAATGGCGATATAGATGGAATCCCCGTGGTGTTAATGGAAGCGATGCTGTCGGGAGTGCCGGTTATATCCAGCGAATTGTCGGGGATTCCTGAATTAATTGTTCATAAAGAAACGGGCTTGTTGGTTGCCCCAAATAGTGAACAAGAATTGGCTGATACAATTTTAATGTTAATGAACTCACCCGCTTTAAAAAATCAAATGACTAATCACGCCGTATCTAAAGTAAAACGGGAGTTTTCACTCGAACACAATGCAAATAAGTTAAAGGATATGTTTAATCGAGTTATTAATGGAACGGCATAGTTTAAAATAGGCATTGGTATTTGGGTGCTATGCTATAGGAACGGTTTATAAGGTTAATGCGGTTTCTATATACTGTGCGTTATTTAATAATTAAAGAAGCTTTATGAGTGCCAATAGTAAATTAAACCTACGGGAGTTAGAGTGTTGTTGAGTGTTGGAAAATGATAAATAGTACCAGTTAATGAAAAACTCAAGTTCAACCCAATATGAATGGGTTAATTACGCCAAAGGCATCGGTATTATTTTGGTGGTATATGGGCATGTTGCCCGGGGTGTTTTTAATGCGGGTATGACCGAAGATGAGATGTTTTTTAGACTTGTTGATGCCGTTATTTATTCATTCCATATGCCATTGTTTTTTTTCTTATCAGGGCTATTTTTTGTCGGCTCGTTATGTAAAAGAGGTGGAAAAAATTTAGTTAGCAGCAAATTAGCTACCATCGCATACCCTTATATTCTTTGGTCACTTATTCAGGGCGGTCTTTCATATTCATTGCAAGGTATTACTAACTTTAAAACCACAGTTACCGATGTATTAAGCCTATTGTGGTTACCACATGACCAGTTTTGGTTCCTGTATGCCCTATTTGTTGTTTTTGTTTTTTATACCCTTGCATATAGCTTATTTCAAAATGTTCTTGTTCTCTTTGTGCTGTCTCTTTTTCTGTATATTTTTAAAGGTGACTTGCGTGTTAGCTGGTCGGTCGCTAATGCAGCTATAAACTTTGGTGTTTATTTTTGTGCAGGTATGTTGTTTTCTCGTTATAAAGCTAATGATTTGAAGGTGAGTTATTTCTGGGTGTTAGCGACGGTGGTCGTGTTTGCATTATCTCAATATTGCTTCCATAACCAATTTTATACCGGAGATATTGTAAAGTTGATGATGGCTTTTATTGGGATAGGTATGGTGGTAGTAATCTCAAAGCTTATTGGTGAGCGTTTTAATACCTTAAGGTTACTGGGGCGCTGTTCGCTTGAGATATATTTGCTTCATGTGATTTTTGGTAGTGGTTTTAGGATTATCATGCAGTATTTCTTTAATATTGAAAATAGTGCTTTTCACTTAATTTTTGGTACGTTAGTGGGTGCCTTTATATCTCTTGTTTTTACTGAAGTTATAAAAAGGATGAATTTGAATTTTTTATTCCATATGCCAAAACATAGTGTTAACCAAAATAAGGCTTGAGTGAGTTATAAAATAAACATGCTAAAAAATAGAGAGACATGGTCAATTTTAGGCTTACCATTTGATGCTGTTGGTGTAAATCGTTCACTTGCCTTAATTGAGCAGGCAATAGATCAGAATACCCGCTGCTTTATTTCAACACCTAACCTTAACTTTGTCATAGCAACACAATCGGATGCGGCTTTTTTTGATTCGGTTGTTGATAGCGACTTAAGTGTGGCGGATGGTATGCCGTTGATTTGGGTGGCTAAACTATTGGGTGTACCAATCGGTGAACGAGTGGCTGGTTCTACTTTATTTGATGAGCTATCTCGTCGGCCTCGTGAGAAGAAAATAAGGGTTTATTTTTTTGGTGGGCAGCAAGGCGTGGCCGAGCGAGCGCATGTGCAATTAAATGAAACCAGTGTCGGTATGCAAAGCTGTGGTTTTTATGACCCTGGATTTGTGCCAATTGAAGAAATGAGTGATTCGACTGTTCTTGATGAAATTAATGCAGCGAAACCAGATTTCATTGTGGTGGCTTTAGGCGCTAAGAAAGGGCAGGCTTGGATTCAAAAAAATCGAGAGTATTTGAATGCACCAATTATTAGCCATTTAGGGGCAGTTATTAATTTTGTAGCGGGGAATATTGAGCGTGCCCCTGGGCGGTGGCAACGACTTGGTTTGGAATGGGTATGGCGCATTAAGCAAGAACCCAGTTTGTGGAAACGATATTTTTCTGATGGTTTAATGTTTCTTAAACTGTTACTGATGAATGTTTTTCCACTGACGGTATATGACCGCTTTCTTAAGCGTTCAGCGTGCTTTAGTGAAACGTGCGGCATTAATTTGTCACAAAAAAATGACGGACAAGTCGTTTTAAAAGGTGGCTTTAATTCCTTAACATTAGAACCGGTGAAGCAGACTTTTTCCTCTATAATCAATGAAGAAAAAGGACAAGTGACAATGGATTGTTTTAAGCTTAGCTATATTGATTCGGCTTTTATTGCCACTCTAATGCTGTTGCAATCGAGTTTGGCCAAGCAAGGCAGGCATTTAACACTAATCAATGTGTCAAAGCGAATCAACACCTTATTTATGTTTAATAATGTGCGGCAGCGCTTTAATATTGAATATTAAATTTTAGGGTAATAAAAATAATAGAGGGAGAGGGCGGTTGATAAGTATAAAACAAACAGGTTTGTTATTGCTGGCATTAAGCGCGGCAATATGGGTATATTGGTCAGGCTTATCGGAAGCCTTTTTTCGTTGGGAAAACCAAGAAGAATATAGTCATGGTTTTTTAATCCCATTGGTAACCTTGTATATCCTTTGGGAAAAAAAGGCGTTAATTTTATCGGCCGCCAGTAAGCCAATGTGGTCTGGGATTTGGCTGATGTTGGCAGCTCTGCTGATATTTTTTGTAGGTGAGGTGAGTGCACTTTATTTATTAATTCAAT
>JAHRWG010000352.1 GCA_019090295.1 Cycloclasticus sp.
GTTAAAAAAAGTTCTCTAATATTACCTTCATTCTGTATTATAGGAAGTTTAGTTTATAATGGTTATAATCAAAAAGGAAAATATGGCTATGGTTACGGCTATGGCTATGGTTACGGGTATGGTTATTATGAGGAGGAAAGCAAAAAAGGTTTCTTAAAACGAATATTCAAAAAATCTTGACTAATAGTTTATTTAATAAATTCTTTTCTGGTCACGAGCGTTCTGTAAAAGCAAAAAAACACATTCTAGGTTCTTTTTTGCTTAAAGGAATAAGCATTGCCATTAGTTTATTATTAGTCCCTTTAACCATTGATTATCTAAACCCAACTAAATATGGTGTTTGGATTACTTTAATGTCGGTTATAACTTGGTTTAGTTTTTTTGATATTGGATTAGGAAATGGCTTGCGTAACAAGTTTTCTGCTGCCAAAGCTGAAGGGAAAGATGAATTGGCTAGAACTTATATAAGTACCACTTATGCCATTATTACGATTATCTCCGTAGTACTTTTTGTTATTTTTTTTATAGTCAACCAATTTTTAGATTGGGGAAAAATACTCAATACATCAACGGATATTGTTGAACTCGAAAAACTGGTTTTTATCGTTTTTAGTGTGTTTTGTTTGCAGTTTATTATTAAGTTAATAAATATAGTTTTTGTCGCAGACCAACGGCCAGCAATGAGTAGTGCAATAAATACAGTTGGGAGTTTAATATCTTTAATAGTGGTAGTTGTACTGTTAAAAACAACTCAAGGCTCATTACTTTATCTTGGGGCATCCTTTAGTATTATTAACCTTATTGTCCCACTTTTAGCCGGAGTATGGTTTTTTAATACTTCTTATAAAAAATATAAACCATCACTAAAATTTGTAGACTTCTCACACCTTAAAGATTTAATGAGTTTAGGGCTTCGTTTTTTTATTATGCAAGGAGCAGCTTTAGTGGTGTTTATGACCGACAACATTATCATTACTCAAATTTCGGGACCTCAAGATGTAACACCTTACAATATTGCCTTTAAGTACTTTGGAATCATTACCATGGTTTTTACTATCATAACAACCCCGTTATGGTCTGCCTATACCGAGGCATACGTTAAAAAAGATTATGCTTGGATTAGAAAAATTACAAGTAAAACATTTAAGTTATGGATGTTAGTTGTTGTTGGGTTAATAGGTATGTTGTTCCTGTCGGAATATGCCTATCAGCTTTGGGTAGGAGATAAGGTATCTATACCCTTTTCACTTTCTTTAGTTATGGCAGTATGGGTTATGCTTACCACAAGTATAATGGTGTTCTCAAATTTTTTAAGTGGTATATCTAAAATTAAACTAAGCCTGTGGCACTCTGTTTTTGTTAGCATTGTAAACATTCCATTGTCTATTTATTTTGCTAAGAATTTAGGAATGGGAAGTGTAGGGGTAATGTTGGCTTCAATTTGTTGTGTGTTGCCAAGGATTGTATTTCAACCAATACAGTACTTTAAAATTATGAATGGTACAGCAAAAGGAATTTGGAACAAATAGAATGATTACAGCAAGTACTCTTTAGCGTAATTTTCCAATTCCAGCTCAGGGTATTTTTTTGCTAAAGCTTGATTGTATGGGCGATAAAAATCAACAATTTCTTGTCGTACTTCAGTACTAAACTCTAACTCTTTATCAGAATTTAGATTGTTTTTTACCCAACGTTTTAATCGGTTAAGTGCCCTAGAATTGAAGTCACTGTCCTCAACTACATCTTGCCATTTATTTATTTTACTTAACCATACCGCTTGGCGTTTGTTTACACCTTGGTTCATTACTTCTTTATTTTTAAAAGAAGCAGATACCGATTCATTAAAGTTGCAACTAAAAATATTTTCTAATCGTTTCTGAACCTTCACAGGGTTGCTTATAAAATCTTCATAAAGAATTATTTCAACGTTGGGAAACAAGTCTTTATAAAGCTCAATCAAATTATTATAGATGTAACCGTCTAAGTGTTCGTGAGTTTCAAAAGTGCTATAATACCCTTCTTTCTCTCCGTAATTTAAATTACCATCATGGTAGTTATTGATAGTGTAAGGATCTCTCTTAGTCCAAACAAACTCATCCAAGCTTTTACTTTCTTTCCAGCTAACGGTAATTAAATACAGCGATTTTAAAATATCTATTTGGTTTCTTAAGTAGAGTATAATTGTTGCGTTAGGCATCGCTTTGTGTAATCTCTGTGCAATTCTTGTTCTATTAGAATGGTAATAAAATAACGATTGGCCTATAAAATTTTCGTTAGATAAAATAACGTTTTCACCTTTAAACTGACTTACTTCTTTAAGAAATTCTTCCTCATCATAAAGCGAATCATCCATGTAAATCATTTTATGGAAAGCTTGGTTATAATGGCTGTATGGTAAACTGTAAGAACTGAAACCTTCTATATTAGGAAAAACCTTTTTCTGAAGAAAAGTGGTTCCTGTTCGAGGCATTCCAATATGTATAAAACAGTTTTTCAATTTTATTTTTTTTGCCAATAATATCCAGAATCATCAATATTTATGACTTCTTCTGTAATTCCGTTCTTTTCTCTAAAATCATGTACTGCTTTTTTACAAGCAGGAATAGTTCCATAATCATCAATAATAATGTAACCACCAGAAGATAGTTTGTGGTACAAATTAACTAAACCATCCATAGTTGATTCATACATATCTCCATCCAACCTTATAACTGCTAGTTTATCTATCGGAGCAGAAGGGAGGGTGTCTTTAAACCAGCCTTTAAGAAATTTAACCTTCTCATCTAAAAGATCAAAACGTCTAAAATTGTCTTCCACTTGCTCTTTAGAAATTCTAAGTTGCTCTAATGAAAACAAATCATCTCCAGCATCTTCAGGATATAATGTTGTATTCGGTTTTGGAAGCCCTTCAAAAGAATCAGCCACCCAAACAGTTCGGTTTTTATCTAAAATACTAAACAGTGCTTTAGCAAAAATACAAGAACCACCTCTCCAAACACCTGTTTCGATAAAGTCACCCTCAACATTATTTTTAATTACATCTTCAATACAAAATTGAATGTTATTTAATCTTTTAGTGCCAACCATGCTATAGCCATTGATGGGCCATCCTAAACCAACTTCTCGTTGTTTAACTCCATTCTCATTAATTCCGGTAATAATTAAACGCTTCTTAGCAAGAGTATTAATTACCTTGTTAATCACCATTCTTTTTAAGAAATAACTTCTATGAGGTGGATAAGGAGTTAGTTGATACCTATTCGCATTATCTTTATCTATTAATACATCTTTTAAAAGTTCGATGTACTTATTTTCAGTTTCTGTCAAATCCCTTATTTTTACTGTAAAAATATTACTTTTTTTATAGCTTTGACACGAACTAAAAGTAAATTTATTTTTA
>JAHRWG010000004.1 GCA_019090295.1 Cycloclasticus sp.
CCAGAAAAACTTCAGCACTAATTTTTCAAGCTGACCTAAGTTCATTAAAAGTATCCTTATAATCTCATATAACGTGTCGCGCATACTCACACACATAAAACCGACTGTCAATCGGTTTTATGTGTGTGAGTAGCTTTAGAAACCATGCTACCGCTATTTTTCATTATATTGAAACCCATCTGATACTTGCCCATTGCAACATAACAGAGCTTTATAATAGGTTTTTCATGATACGATTAAACGACATTACGATTCAAATAAATCAACTCCTAATGATATGAATTAACTGATTTATATAACCAGATGAGCCTAAAATGAACGAATTAGATTCCTCACATAAGCTGACTCCAGATCAATTAAAAAAACAGATTCACCCAGATCAATTAAATTTTGACCCACTTTCCCCAGCCCCAGAATTTAGTCAAATTATGGGCCAACCTAGGGCAACACGTGCGCTTGAATTTGGTGCCAACATTACTGATGCGGGCTACAATTTATATGTGGCTGGTGAAACAGGTACTGGACGAACTCAATACATCATAAGTTATTTAAAATCCATTGCTACCTTCGGCAATACGCCTGAGGACTGGCTTTACGTTAATAACTTTGGCAACCCTACTGAGCCGCGCTGTCTAAACCTTCCCGAACAACAGGGAAAAAAGCTGCTAAAAGAAATTGACCGATTGATTGACTCGCTGTTAGCGACCTTTCCTGCTGTCTTCGAACACCCTTCTTTTCTACAGAAAAAAAATGCAATCCAACGCCTCTATGACGATACTTACGAAAAAGCCATCTCGGTTATTGAACGTTCGGCAGCATCAAAAAATGTAGCACTTTTTCGAGATAATAATGCCATCACTTTCACCCCCATTATCAACGGTGAGATTGCAGATGAAGCGACTTTTTCTCAAATGGAGGAAACAGAAAGAGAACAATTCCATGCAAACGTTATTCAGCTTGAAAACCAAGTAAACGAGGCCTTACTAGAGCTTCCGCAGTGGCAGCGAGACTTAAATGAGGCATTACAATTACTGAGCCAACAAACCATCAAACAATCACTAAGGCCTCTATTTGATAGCTTGCAACAAACCTATCAGGGCGATGCCGGTGTTCTACTTTATGTTGCACAAATCAAGAGTCACTTACCAAAAGTCATCCGTGAAAACTTTGATAGTTCCAGTGAAGGTGACACTAGCAAACAAATCAATAGTAGACGACTGCTGCTATCTAATTTGTATAAGCCAAATCTGCTGACTCATTCAGGTTTAAAGCCTGGCCTACCGGTCATCTTTGAGTCTAGCCCCAGTTATGCAAACTTGTTTGGACAAGTTAATTTTTCTCCCGGAAAGGAGCCCACAGCTGTCGATTTTCAAAATATTATTGCTGGCGCTTTACACCGTGCAAACGGGGGGTATTTAATACTGGATATTGAAAAACTAGTTATTGACCCGTGGCTCTGGCAATCAATTAAACGTGCTATACGTGAAGGTAAAATCACCACTGAAATTAGCTTTAATGAAGCGATACTGGGCCACCCGTTTTGCATAAAACCCGAACCTATTCCCCTTAACCTAAAAGTTATATTAATAGGCCCACGCGATATTTACTATGCTTTAGTACAGCTTGACCGTGACTTTAACGAGCTTTTTCAAGTTTTTGTCGATTTTAGCGCTGAATTTGATGCTAACCCTGAAAATCTTCAACAATTTGCTTATTTGCTTCATTTGAAAGCAACAGAATCAAACATTGCTGAACCTACTGCAAGCGCTATTGCACTGATGGCTGAGTACAGCTGCCGACTTGCCGAAAACCAACTTAAGCTATCAGCTAAAATTGACCACATCATGGAAATAGTGATTGAAGCGAATTATCAAAGAGCTCAAGCTCATCACGAAAAGATTGATGTTCAGCATATTACCCAAGCGCTAGAGGCACGCCAAAATAGAAACGCCCGCCTTCGAGATTGCACCTTAGAAGATGTTTTGTCTGGAACGATGCGCATTGCGACAATTGGCCAAGCCATAGGGCAAGTTAATGGTTTATCTATTATTCAAGTTGGCGAAACACGGTTTGGCAGCCCCATTCGCATAACCGCTACGGTTCACCCAGGCACCACGGGTGTAGTCGACATTGAGCGCGAAGTTGAACTAGGCATGCCCGTGCACTCAAAAGGTGTCCTGTTATTATCGGGCTACCTTGCGGAACGATATGCAAAGGGTTTCCCCTTAGCAATGACTGCGCATATTGCTATTGAACAGTCTTATGGTTTTATTGATGGTGACAGCGCCTCTTTGGCCGAGTTGTGCGCTTTACTCTCGGCTTTGGTTGGTATTCCATTACGCCAAAATATTGCAGTAACTGGCTCCGTTAGCCAGCTTGGGGAAGTTCAGGCAGTAGGCGGTATTAACGAAAAGATTGAAGGCTTTTTTGACATTTGTAAAGCTAGAGGGTTAACCGGCTCACAAGGGGTTATTATTCCTGCAGCCAACCAAATTAACTTAATGCTCTCACATGAGGTGATTGATGCAGTTAAAAGTGAACAGTTTACAATTTATACGGCTAAATCCGTAGACCAAGCCATGGGTTTGCTGACAAACCACGACATGGGCAAAAAGAACACCCGTGGAAGCTTCCCTCTCGAGAGCATCAATCAAAAGATTATTAATCAACTTCGACACTTTGCAGAATTAACCGCAAAGGCACGACTACACTAATAATGAAACGCATGAAAAAAACACCTTTGCCTGCTTTACGAGCAAATGCTTCTACTTCTTATCTGTTTACCTTGTCTATCTCTCAGGTTTGGGGTTTATGACAGGCGTTTACACAATTTAATTTACAGTCTCATTTATAGTTACACTGCTCTTAGCAGTACCACACTATATTCCAAAGCATACTCTTTAAACGTCACCCTTTCAATCAATGGCGGGCAGACTCAATTGAATTATAAAACGGGCTAGTTTAAGCTCAGCCGTTGTGATTAAAAGGACCTTATCATGGCGAAACGACCTCGTTAGAAATCAAGCTGGCTGACCCC
>JAHRWG010000056.1 GCA_019090295.1 Cycloclasticus sp.
GCAGGCGTACAAGGTGACCGGGCAGAATTTGCTCTCAAAATGCCAGTGGTCGCCGTTCGACGGTCATGAGTTTGGATCAACGATCGATACGACAATAATCAACGGTCAAATCGCGTATCAGGATGGCGCGCTGACCGACTCTATTGCCGGTCGGCAACTTGAGTTCACGCGGGCACGATAAGACTGTTTACTTTCCGGCCGATCCCGCTATGCTAGCGCCCAATTAGGGACCCGAATTTGCGCTGATTCCAAGGCGACTGGCGCGGCAACGAATGAAACCGACAGATACCGATAAACCCGACTACTTTCATAAAGTGGTCGATTGCCAGTATGCGTGTCCAGCTCATACACCTGTTCCCGAATATATTCGACTTATTTCTAAGGGCCGTTATGCGGATGCCTACATGGCTAACTGGCAAAGCAATGTCTTTCCTGGTGTGCTGGGTCGAGTCTGTGATAGGCCTTGTGAGCCAGCTTGCAGGCGTGGCAGAGTGGAAGATGAGCCGGTCGCAATTTGCCGATTAAAGCGTGTTGCAGCTGATAATAAAGGGGATATTGCCAGTTTATTACCAACGCCAGTAGAAAAAAGAAATGGTAAACGTATTGCCTTAATTGGTGGTGGGCCAGCGTCATTGACCGCTGCTCGTGACTTGTTGGTAGCGGGCTATGAGGTGTCTCTTTTCGAAAGAGGCCAGGTGTTGGGCGGAATGATGCGCAGTGATATTCCTGCATTTAGGTTGCCTCCTGCCGTATTAGATGAAGAAATTGACTTGGTTGTGAACTTGGGCTTGGACGTGCATTTAGGGGCTAATATCACCAGTCTAAAGGAGTTCCTCAAGCGTGACTTTGATGCTTTTTTTGTTGGTACAGGCGCTCCACGTGGTCGAAACCTAGACCTGCCCGGACGAGAAGAGGCGGTGAATATTCACATGGGGATTGACTGGCTGAGTCAAGTCGCCTTTGAACACGTTGAGTCAATTGGCAAGCGAGTTCTTGTGCTAGGTGGTGGCAATACCGCGATGGATTGCTGCCGGACGGCACGTCGTTTAGGTGGCGAGCATGTTACCGTTGCTGTGCGCTCAGGTTATGATGAAATGAAAGCTTCTGACTGGGAAAAAGAAGAGGCAGAAGCAGAAGGCGTTCCTATTTTAGATTACCGGGTGCCTAAAGAGTTTTTACACAAAGATGGCCAGCTGACAGGCGTGCGTTTTGAAAAAGTACGTAAAGAAATAGACAGTAATGGTCGCCGGAACCTGGTACCAACGGGTGAGGAAGATGAAATTATTGAATGTGATGACGTGTTGCTAGCCGTTGGGCAAGAAAATTCTTTTCCTTGGATTGAGCGTGATATTGACATTGAATTTAACCAATGGGACATGCCAATTATTGATGAGGTGAGTTTTGCCAGTTCAAGAGGTGGTGTCTTTTTTGGTGGTGATGCTGCCTTTGGACCTAAAAATATTATTACTGCTGTAGCACATGGTCACCAAGCGGCTTTATCCATTGACCTATTTTGCCAAGGCGAGGCGATAGACGAACGCCCAGAGAGAGGGGTGACGCTGGTTAGTCAAAGAATGGGTATTCATGACTGGAGTTATAACAGTGAGGTTCACCATGATCATCGATATAAAGTACCCATGGTTGAGCAGAGCAAGGCATTATCCAGTATAAAAATAGAAGTGGAACTAGGCTTCAACCCTTTACAAGGTTATGACGAGGCGCAGCGCTGTTTGAACTGCGATGTCCAAACTGTTTTTGAAGAAAAACTATGTATTGAGTGCGACTCTTGTGTGGATGTTTGCCCAATGGATTGCATTAGTTTTGTTACCAATGGGGAAGAAGATGACTTACGTGCACGCTTACAGGCGCCCTCTGGCAACCTTGATGAACCTTTATTAGTGTCAGAGACGCTTAAAACAGGTCGCGTTATGGTGAAAGATGAAAATGTTTGTCTTCATTGCGGTTTTTGTGCTGAACGCTGCCCAACGAGTGCTTGGGATATGCAGCAATCTATTATTAACATTCCTCAAGCCTCTTGCCGGAGCCAAGCTTTATGAAATTTATCCAATCAGTTAATGACTTTGTTATCAAGTTTGCTAATGCAAATGGAACCGGGTCAGCTAGTGCAAACAACCTTTTTGCAAAAGCCATTTTTAATATGGGTGTCCCTGTTAGCCCACGGAACATTTTCCCCTCAAATATTCAAGGCTTACCAACTTGGTACGAAGTGAGGGTTAATGAGGCTGGTTACCTAGGGCGTCGTGGTGGTGGGGTTGAAGTTGTCGTGGCTATGAATCCGCAAAGTATGGCAGATGATATTGCAGCGGTGCTTCCAGGCGGGTGTTTTTTATATGACAGCAGTAACCCGTTACCTAGTCGCTTGCATCGAGATGATATTCAAATTATTGGAATACCTTTCAGTAGTTTGTGTCGCGAACAGTTTACAAACACTAAGCAGCGAATGTTGTTTAAAAATATTTCATATGTTGGTGCGTTAGCAGCCTTGCTGGATATTGATTTTGATGTTTTTACCGGCTTGCTCGGGCAGCAATTTAAAGGTAAAGAGCACTTAATAACGGCCAATATAAC
>JAHRWG010000057.1 GCA_019090295.1 Cycloclasticus sp.
ATGGCGTCACCATTCGGTGTTTCACTCACATCGTAAATATGCTCCTTGGTTCCACTGTCTATTTTTGTGATGTAGTAATCTATTTCTGTTTCTGGCAGTGGTTCAACAACCTTAGGTACGTAGACTTTTTTTCTACGTTGCGCTTTCTTAATGGCCTTTGCTTCAATTTTTGCCAAGCGTTTTTCCTCGATCGCTTTAACTTCGGCACGCTGCTCATCGCTTGCTAGGGCAATATTAAAGATACCTCCATCTAAGCCTACCGCAACGGCACCTTGATCATTTTTAGCAACGGATAAAATGGTATTTTTATGTGGGTTATAACTCACCATCCAAAGTTTACCGGCATTTTCTGTATGCGCGACAACACCAAATTCTCCAACCAGTATTGCACTGTTTGCATCTTTGGCCACCACACTGTGTAAACGCGGTAAATCACGACCACCAAAGCCTGTAAGAGATTGACTGTCCCAGTTTTTACCACCATCTGATGTATGCCAAATTTTAGCGGCATGACCAACAGCCCAGCCGTTGTTCTTATCAGCAAATGAAATATCTCTTAAATAGATGCCTTCATCTTTTTTCTGTGTTTCCCATGTCGTTCCACCATCTGAGGTGTGTAGGATAGACCCTTGATGACCCACCGCCCAGCCAGTCTTTTCATCGACAAAAGAGACGTGTCTAATCAGCTCACTAACACCTAGGTAGATACCATCCCACGTTTCACCGCCATCTTGGGTTCTAAAAAGTGACCCTGAATAACCAGCAATAAAACCTGTTTTGTCGTTTACAAAATCAACTGCGTATAAGTTGTCTGGCCAAAAACGGTGAAACTCTTGTTCTACAAGGTTTTTTTGCCCGTCTGCTATCGCTACTGTTGCCATTATTAATGACAATAGGATGCTGCTTAAGTAAGGTAAGCCCTTACCAATTTTACTCATTTTATCTTCCACTCTTCCCCCAAGTTTAATACTAAATCCTTCTTCCTTGGTCCAATCTAACGCCTTGTATAGGCCATGTCAATAACTCAGATTATCTTTGATAACACAAGCCTGTTGTAAAAATAATACACTAACACCCTTAGTTTTATTAAACCTCTAGGCGTATTTAGGTTTTTTTGTTAGTTTGTCTTTTGTATAACAATTTAAGGGGAATACTATGCAGTCATCGCTTTGTGCTGTTTTAAACCATACTGGGTCAGCTGACGCTTTTAGTCTTGAAGAAACCCCTATTAAACCCCTTAACGCTAATGAGATTTTATTAAAACACACGGCTATTGGGGTTAACTTTATTGATACTTATTACCGCGAAGGGCTGTATGACATAAACCTTCCGTGTGTTCTGGGTGATGAGGCCGTTGGTATTATTCAACAAGTAGGCGAGAGTGTAAGTGAGTTTTCGGTGGGTCAGCGTGTTGCTTACCCTACCAGCAAGGGAGCTTATTGCTCCATGAGAACCATTAGTTGTGATGATATTGTTAGTGTTCCGGATACGTTGGATGACCTAACCGTTGCTGCTAGCTTAATGCGCGGTATGACGGTGGAGTACCTTTTGTGTCGCCTATATCAGCTAAAAGCAGGGGAGACGGTTCTTATTCACGCTGCAGCCGGTGGTGTTGGTGTTATTGCTTGCCAGTGGGCCAAGGCCATTGGTGCGACGGTGATCGGCACGGTTAGCTCTAAACTTAAAGCGGATATTGCCAGAAAAAATGGCTGTGATTACCCTATTATTTATACAGAGCAAAATTTTTACCAAGAAGTGCTACGCATCACCAACGGTAAAAAAGTGGATGTTGTGTATGATTCAGTTGGCAAAGATACCTTCGAGCAATCGCTAGACTGCTTACGCCCACGTGGCTTAATGGTTAGCTATGGAAATGCATCTGGAAAACCAGATCCTCTTGATGTTTTATCACTCTCTAGCAGGGGCTCACTGTTTTTAACTCGCCCGTCTTTATTTCATTACACTCAAGACAAAGAGGAGTTACGAGCAGGTGCAGAACATTACTTTAGTTTGCTTGAAAAGGGCGTTATTAAGATCGATGCTGGTAAACCCTTTCCTTTAACCCAAGTGGCTGATGCACATCGGTACCTTGAGGACCGCAACAGTCTTGGAACACCTGTTCTGATTCCATCTTAAGTACCGAGGGTTACGCTTTTTTGTCTGCTTTTTCCCTATTGGCATAAAGGCTTCCACCGATAATAAGCACCATACCTATCAGTTGGTAACTGTGTAGTGTTTCATCCAATAAGTATGATGACAATACAATGACGTAAATAGGCACCATATTAAGAAATAATGATGCCCGAGCAGGGCCAATCACCATCACTCCTTTATTCCAAAATAATAAGGATAAAACGGTTGGTCCAACCCCTATAAATACGACAGCCATTATCACATCTATATTAATAACGGGCTTTATTAAGTAATTTGCTTCGTATATGCCCAGTGGTAACACAATGAATGTGGATAATAAAATACCTAGCGCCGTTACCACAAGAGGCGATGCTTTCCCCATGGCTAGTTTGGCGGCAACGCTATAAATGGCCCATATAAAAATGGACCCTAAAATAAACATGTCTCCTTTATTAAAGCTCAGCGCGTAAAGGCTATCTAAACTCCCTTGGCTTAAAATAAAGACCAGCCCAATAACCGACACAACAGCGGCTAGCCAGTGCTGCCGACCTAGTTTTTCTTTTAAATAAAAGGCCGCTGCAAATGCGACTGCAATAGGCGCCAACGAATTAATTAACCCCACATTAATGGCGGTTGTATGGCGTAAACCAAAATAAACAGATGCTTGGTAAGCTACCGTGCCCGACAGTGCAATTAGAAGTACCTCTTTCCAACTGAGCAAACGAGTAATGCCTTTCAACTGACCCGATTTTTGTAATAAAAATAAGAATATTAAGCTACCAATAACCATCCGTACGCTCATGATGCTCCATGGACCCAAGTAGTCTTTAAGGTAGCTTCCAAAAAAAACATTACCTCCCCATAGAATGCTGGCTATATTTAAATAGACCAGTGCTTTAATTGTTTCTTTATTCATATTTTTACCTTTAAATAAAAAAACCCGCTTAAAAAGCGGGCTTGTTATAACTCACTGCCGTCATTAGATCAGAAATATACATTCATGTTTTTACTGATTAACACATTCTGCTTAAGTAATATGCGCCGTTTAGCCAGCTTTAAAACACCCGATTCACGCCGCCAAATGTCTTTTCGGCTTCCGATCAGGCTATCTTCATCACGCTCTAAGCGGTTTCTATACACTAAAAAATTTGAGTAAACTAATAACTCATCCGTATTATCTGTTGTTTCAACTTCAATATTACTAATAATATGACAGTAGCGCGTTGCCGGGTCTTCCGACCAAGCTGTTCCTGTGTCTAAGCGAGCAAGACGCTTACCGATCTCTTCTAAATTATCGTTATAAAAAGCCATGCGGCTTGTATCGTTAAGTTGATCGGTTTTATCTTTTCTATAGCGTGTTTCAATGCCCGGCATAAAATAATGTATGTCGTCCGTCATCATCGCTGTCCACTCGCTGTAGTCTTCATCATCTAGCATTCTAGCTTCACGGTATAGACGTTGCTCTACTTCAGAAATTATGTCCACTGAGGCAGTTGCATTGCCTTTTTCCAATATATAAACAGGTATTGACATAATGATGCCTCCTTAAACTTTTTTCATGGTGGGAATGTCGCGTGTGGCACGACCCGCTAAACGACTTTTATAACGGTTAGGTATATCCGCCCATTCCTTTGCATTCATCATATCCGCCCAACGCTGATAAAAGAGGCGTTGATTCGAGTCATTATATTGCCCCCTATACACAATTCCCGGCATATCAGGCTGTACAATTTTTCTATTAATACCACAGGCGTAATGAAGTTTTTCTTGGCGTGTGACAACCCCTTTATTAACCGTTGTACAGTTTTCCCAGTTCTCTCCATCATCCATTTCAAACGCACCGCCTGGGCCAAAGGTAGACATAACGCCTTTAGTCACATCATCTTTTATCTCTTCGGCCATTTCTTTGTTGACGATAACCCATGTTTTCAATTCAAGCTCAAACGGCCCTTTAGGGTTCCACGTTCGAAAGGTATGAATACCGGGTAAAAAGGAAACATTGGGGAAAATAGACGCCGAGGCAACCGAACCAAATATTTTTGATCGAATAGCCCCTAACCGTTTTTCCATTTGTGGGCGTATTCTGTCGTAATACTCCATCACTTTAGGGCGGCCCAATAAAAAGATATCACCGAC
>JAHRWG010000058.1 GCA_019090295.1 Cycloclasticus sp.
CAGCAGATCAACCAGCAGATCAACCAGCAGATCAACCAGCAGATCAACCAGCAGATCAACCAGCAGATCAACCAGCAGATCAACCAGAAAGGGTCGCTAAAACAGTCTCTATAGATGTTCCGAACGAGGCTATGACTATCGACCCGCTATCTAAAGAAGAGGATATAGAGGGTTTAACGACGAAACCGTATAAAACTCAGCAGAGAACGATAAGCGAACTGTCTGCTTTGTCTTTTGATACGGAAGGGGTAGATAGCTTAGACGATATGCTTGCCGGTCATCTCTTAGATAAATGGCAGGAACTCGTTGAAAGTTGGGATGAGTTGTCAAACTCTTTCAATGAGCTGGGCGGTTTTCTTGGGCAAGGCTGGGATTTGACGCAAGGGGTGTTGGCTTCACAAGGATGGCAAGATATCACGCGTTATCGAAAGATGATTGAAAAACTACCAGATATTCAACGCTTAATGAAATTATTAGGTCGCTTACAAACGGTAACAGATCAAGAGTCAGGGAAATCAATCACTGGGTCTATTGTTGACCCTATCAGTAGAAAAACACCTAAGGAAGAAGAAGTTGTTTTGCCTCATGTGATTATGGAAACCGGTGGTTTGGAGAGGAGTAACGACTTAAGCCGTATGTTACCAGCAGAATATGCACAGCTGGGGCACCCCGTGATGAAGTCTTTATGGTTTGCAAGGTATGCCGAAAGAATGCTGTTGAGTTATCAATATCAAGGATTATCTACAGCGTTAAAACCATGCCATGAAGTATTAGATAATAGTGAGGGTGGACAGGATGAGAACGAGGCCAGTGGTATGGGGCCCATTATAATCTGTTTGGATACCTCAGCTTCTATGCAAGGTGAACCTGAGCAAATTGCTAAAGCAGTGATCTTAGAGGCACTCAGTATTGCTTTTAAAGAAGAACGGGCTTGCCATCTTTATATGTTTGGTGGGCCAGAAGAAATTATTGAACATCAGTTGGATTTAACACGTGATGGTCTAGCTGATTTAATACAATTTTTGACATGTTCTTTTCAGGGAGGGACTGACGCAGTCACTCCATTGCTAACGGCATTGGAAAAGCAGCGTAATAATAACTGGCAAAAAGCAGATATTTTACTGATCAGTGATGGACGGTTTCCTCTTAAAGAATATTACGTGACTCAAATTAATGAGCTGAAGGAACGTCAACAACTTCGCTTGCATGGACTTATTTTAGGAGGCTGGAAAAGCCAGTCAATGGCGGCTATTTGTGAGCCCTTACATTTCTTTGATGCTTGGGCGTTATCATTAGATAAATAAGCATCGCAAGAGGGCTACTAAACGATTTTTCGTCATTTAATTGTCATACTCCCTGCTTACACTTTGTAGGGCGCATTAACAATGCACTATCCAATCAACAATACAAAGGTAAAGCGAACATGTACTCAACTGACAATTTTAACTTGAAGGGTAAAAAAGGCTTGATTATTGGTATTGCTAACACTGAATCCATTGCATACGGCTGCGCCAAAGCGTTTAAAGCCTTAGGCGCTGATTTAGCCATTACTCACTTAAATGACAAAGCCAAGCCATACGTTGAACCGATTGCCGGAGAACTAGCGGCCGATATTATTTTACCTTGCAATGTACAAAAGCCAGGGGAGCTTGAGGCGGTCTTTGACACTATCAAGCAACAATGGGGGCAACTTGACTTTGTACTGCATTCTATTGCTTTTGCTCCCAGTGTTGATTTACATGAACCATTAATTAACTCCTCACCGGATGGGTTTTTAATGGCCATGGATGTTTCCTGCCACTCATTTATAAGAATGAGTCGCTTAGCAGCACCATTAATGACTGATGGCGGCTCGCTATTTGCCATGAGCTATTATGGTGCCGAAAAAGTGGTTGAAAATTATGACTTAATGGGACCTGTAAAGTCAGCGCTAGAGAGCTCTGTTCGCTATTTAGCTAGTGAACTTGGCCAGCAGGGTATTCGTGTCTATTGTATATCGCCGGGCCCTGTCAAAACACGTGCCTCATCAGGCTTAAAGTCGTTTGATAAGCTAATGAGCGATACGGTAAGCCGAACACCCACCCAGCGCTTAGCTACCATTGCTGATATAGGCAAGGCGACGGCTTTAATGGCAACACCAGCGGCAAAAATGATTACGGGGGAAACCATTTTTATTGATGGTGGGCACCATATCATGGGGTAACCCTAGTAATGGGATAACTCTAGCACCAAATTCACGCATTTTTCACATAGTCATACTGGTAAAAGGATTTATTAATGAGCAGCCATAATATTTCAAATTTTTTCTCACCTCAAACCGTTACCGTTATTGGTGCTAGCCCTCGGGAAGGTTCATTAGGCCTAATTATTCTCAACAATCTATTAGCCGGTGGTTTAGCCGCCGATAAGCTAACGGCCGTTAACCCTAAATACAAAACGGTTATTAATACACCGTGCTATAAAAGAATTGCCGACTTAGCGGACGTGCCGGATTTAGCCGTTATCGTTTCGCCCGCTAAAACAGTGCCCGAATTAATACATCAGCTCGGTAAAAAAGGAACCCGTTGCGTCATTGTGATCAGCGCTGGCTTTTCTGAAGGGGGCAATACGCACGGCCAGAAATTAGAAGATGAGATGCTAAGGGCGGCTCGTCACTACGGCTTACGTATCATTGGGCCCAACTGCCTTGGTATTTTGTCGCCCATTAATAACATTAATGCGAGCTTTAGCCACCTGATGCCCAAAAAAGGTAACATTGGCGTCATTTCTCAGTCTGGCGCCATGCTAACGTCTATTATTGATTGGGCTTGTGGGCGCGGAATTGGTTTTTCTCATTTAATTTCATTGGGCGACATGAATGATATTGGCTTCGCTGAGATGCTCGATTTCATGTCAACGGATCAAAATACAAATGCTATTTTGATTTATATGGAATCGGTTCATCAAGCACGTCGTTTTATTTCTGCGGCGCGGGGTGCAGCCCGCACCAAGCCAATTATTGTTTTAAAAGTTGGACGTTCAGACGAAGGCCGCCAAGCCGCCGCTTCGCACACAGGGGCTTTAGCAGGCTCTGATGATGTATATGATGCCGCCTTCAAACGCAGCGGCTTACTGCGTGTAGATGTTATGAGTGAGCTATTTTATGCGGCAGCTTCTTTAACCGCTATCAAACCTGTCACCGGAGAACGTTTGGCGATAGTTACTAACGGCGGTGGGATGGGTGTATTAGCAACGGATGCCTTAATTCATCATGGAGGACAGTTGGCAAAACTATCAGCTGAAACACTTGATACCTTAAATACTAAGCTACCGCCAACGTGGTCCCACGGTAACCCCATTGATATTATTGGAGATGCAGGGCCAGACCGCTATACCGATGCCATTAAAACGCTTGAGAACGATAAAGGAATTGACGCGGTACTGGTTTTAAACTGCCCAACGGCCGTAGCATCAAGCCTAGATGCCGCCCAAGTCGTTGCTGATATCGCACAAAATAACAACAAATGCTTACTCACCAGTTGGGCGGGAAGTGCCACCGCTGAAAAGAGCCGAGCCTTATTCGCTCAGCAACATATTCCAACCTATGCAACACCAGAAGCCGCGGTTAATTCCTTTATGCATTTGGTTCGTTACCAACGCAATCAAAAAAACTTAATGGAAACGCCTCCTGCGCTGGCCGCAGACTTGCGCTTTGATTCTGACAAAGCATGGGGCATTGTTGCTAAAGTTCTTTCAGAAGATCGGCTCTGGCTAAATGAGCTTGAGGCAAAATCAGTTTTACAAGCCTACGGTATTCCAACGGTTGAAAGTCAACTTGCAAAATCACCAGAAGAAGCCGCCGCTATTGCAGAAAATCTTGGCTTCCCAGTTGTTATTAAATTGTTTTCTCCCGATATTTTGCATAAATCAGATGTTCATGGGGTCGCCCTAGATTTGCAAAGCTCCGAAGCCGTTCAGCAGGCCGCGTTAGATATTGAAAAAACAACCAGAGATATACGCCCCGACGCTAAAATTGAAGGCTTTACCGTTCAACGCATGGTTAATACCAAAGGAGCCCATGAGTTAATTTTAGGTGTTTTAAGTGATGACACATTTGGCCCTGTTTTATTGTTTGGCCAAGGCGGAACCGCTGTTGAAATTCATAATGATAAAGCGCTTGCGCTCCCTCCACTAAACTTGAAACTAGCTAAGGATATGATTGCAAGAACAGATGTTTACCACCTGTTAAAAGGCTATCGAGACCAAAAGCCCATCAATATGGATGCCTTACAGCTAACATTAATTAGACTATCTCAGATGGTTATTGACCTTGATCATTTAGCCGAATTAGACATTAACCCCCTATTAGCCGACAAAAATGGCGTTATCGCGCTTGATGCAAGAATCAAAGTTTCTAGCAAAAAAGTATCTGGCGCAAATGCACTGGCCATTCCACCTTATCCACAAAAACACGAAGAGTTGGTGCGCCTAAACTCAGGAAAAACATTCAAAATAAGGCCCATTAAACCTGAAGATGAACCCGCATTAATTAAAAATTTTGAATCTTTAACAAAAGAAGAGGTTCGCTTTCGGTTTTTTCATACCGTCAAAGAAATGGACCATTCAATGGCTGCCCGTTTCACACAAATTGATTATGACCGTGAGATGGCATTTGTTGCCATTGATCCCGATGACGCACCCCAGTGTAAGCTGTATGCCGTTGCTCGTTTGATAATAGACTCATCAGGTGAGCAAGCTGAATTTGCACTGGTTGTAAACCACTTAGCTAGCGGCCAAGGCCTTGGAACCTTACTGATGTATCGACTTATTTCGTACGCCAAAAAACAAGGGCTCAATCTCATTTATGGCGACGTTCTTATCGACAATGACGTAATGATTTCAATCTGCAAAAAAATTGGTTTTACGATTCAAACTAAAAGTGGAGAGGCCAATGTTAAAACCTGCGAGTTACGCTTAACCTGAGTGTCCCATTCATCGGCAAAACATACTTACACTACTCGGGTGTTTTAGGATGTTGTATTACTGTGAACCTTGATTCTGACCCTGTTGATTCAAAGAGCCTCAAAAAGTGGTTGATACGTTAGAGATCGCCGCTAAGGATTAATCTTGTTAGCAAGGTAAGAAAAAAGGCGCTGTTTTAACAGCGCCTTTTTTTATGGGTCTAAGGTTCTAATAACTTAGTGATTATCGCACTCGGCTAGGAATGTTAGCAGTTCTTCTCTGTATTTATAGTAATCAGGGTGAGACACCAGCGCCTTACGGGTGCGTGGTCGTGGTAAATCCACCTTCATAACCTTGCCTACTTTTGCATTGGGTCCATTGGTCATCATCACGACACGGTCAGCGAGTAAAATCGCTTCGTCAACGTCATGGGTTACCATAATGGCCGTCACTTTAGTCCGCGTCCAAACTTCCATTAACACCTCTTGCAATTCCCACCTTGTTAAGGAATCTAACATGCCAAATGGTTCATCTAGCAAGAGCAGTTTTGGAGACAGAGCAAAGGCACGTGAAATACCGACACGCTGTTTCATACCATTGGAAAGTTCAGCGGCTTTCTTATTTAACGCTTCACTTAAGCCGACTTTACTGAGGTAATACTCCACAATGCTGTTTCGTTCTGCTTTAGTCGCGTGCGGGTAGACCCGCTCAACACCTAAGGCAACGTTTTCTTTTGCACTTAACCAAGGAAATAAACTGGGCGCTTGGAAAACAACCGCTCTATCAGGGCCAGCGGCATCAATTTCTTTTTTATCCAAAACAATACCGCCATCGCTGATGTCGGTTAACCCTGCGGTCATAGACAACACTGTGGATTTACCACAACCCGAATGGCCGATGATTGAAATAAACTCACCTTTTTCTATGTTGAGTTCAAACTTATCGACCACGGTTAATGGGCCTTTGGGGGTTGGGTAGATTTTTGTTAGATTGAAATACTCTAGGTATTTTTTATCCCCCATATTGTTTGAGTAAGTTTTCAATACATCAGGTTTTTCCTCATCACTCAAACCAAAGTCGCTGGCTGTATTAGGCTGAACATTGGGTAACTGATAAACATTACTGCCCGAATCACCGTCATCTCCCATACCGACACTCATTAAATATTGGGTAATGTCACTGCGTAATTTTTTGAAGTTTTCATCATGGTTCATGGCTGTTCTATCGCGTGGGCGAGGTAAATCAACAATAAATTCTGGGCCGAAGGTTGCATTTCTGTCTCTTATACACATCTGACGCTGCCGACGAAGCTAGAAG
>JAHRWG010000059.1 GCA_019090295.1 Cycloclasticus sp.
GAGTTCGTCGGCAGCGTCAGATGTGTATAAGAGACAGATTATGACTCGAGCCATGGAAAGCCCAGAAGAGTGGATTCAATCCATGACAGGCCTTTATCAGCAGCAGTTTAATTTATGGGTCAATATGTTTAACCCTAGCAGCGCATCACAGGTTCATCCTGATAAAACTGATAGACGCTTTTCAGGTAATGAATGGGAAGAAAGTCCTGTACATAACTACTTAAAGCAATCTTACTTGCTTTCAAGTCGTTGGCTAACCGGGTTAATTGATGACTCGACGTTAGATCATACAACGAAGCAGAAGTGCGAATTTTATACGCGCCAATTTATTGATGCTATCTCACCGTCTAACTTTGCACTAACCAACCCAGAAGTGCTTAAGGAAACGGTAGACACAAACGGTCAAAACCTAGTGGCTGGCCTTGAAAACCTAATTAAGGATATGGATAAGGGCAGTATCACCATGACGGATGAGTCTGCATTTACCTTGGGTGAAAACATTGCAACAACAAACGGCTCAGTTGTTTTTGAAAATAAGCTAATCCAGCTCATTCACTTTAAACCACTGGTTGCCAAAGTAAATGAACGCCCTATTTTAATCATTCCTCCGTGCATTAATAAGTACTATATTTTAGATTTATCAGAGCATAATTCTTATGTACGTTACTGTTTAGAGCAAGGGAATGATGTTTATATTATTTCATGGCGCAACCCTGACGAATCACTGGGTGATGTGACGTGGGATGAGTACTTAACCGAGGGAACTATCCCAGCGATTGATGCAGTAAAGGCCATTTCGGGTGCTAAAAAAATCAATGCTGTTTCTTGGTGTATTGGTGGAACAATGTTGGCGACAACCATGGCGGTACTGGCTTCTAAACGCAAAAAACCAATTGCGAGTGCTACCTTCTTTACCACCTTATTAGATTTTTCTGACCCAGGCGAGTTGGGTGTGTTTATTGATGAGTCGCAAGTTCAACAGCATGAGCACAAGCTAGCAGAAGGCGGTGTCATGCCAGGAAAGCAGCTAGCATCAACATTTGCAATGATGCGCGCAAATGACTTGATTTGGAGCTATGTGGTTAATAACTACTTAAAAGGTAAAACGCCACCACCATTTGATATTTTATATTGGAACGGTGATTCCACCAATATGACGGCGGCTATGTATACGTGGTACTTGCGTAATATGTATTTAGAAAACAATTTGGCAAAACCGGGTGGTGTTGAGCTTTGTGGTGTGAAAGTTGACCTAGGTAAAATAGATTGCCCAGTTTACTTTTTATCCGCTATTGATGATCATATTGCTCCTTGGAAAACAACCTTTATAGGAACAGAACTGGTAAAAGGTGCAACAGAGTTTATCTTAACGGCCAGTGGCCATGTTGCTGGGGTTATAAACCCAGCTAGCAAGAATAAGCGCCATTTCTGGAAAGAAGGGGAGTTAGGTCAGGGTGCTGATCATTGGTTAGAAAGTGCCAGTGAACAAGCGGGTAGTTGGTGGCCACATTGGGACGCGTGGTTAAAAGCACAAGGCGGCCAGTTAATCGATGCCCCAGTAGAACTAGGTAATGAAAAATTTCCTGAAATTGAACCAGCTCCCGGCTCATTTGTTTTAGCAAAAGCTGATTAACGACTAGTATCTGCCCCAGGTAGACTATTCAACGGTAAGATTAAAAACCACTGGTTTAAACCCCAGTGGTTTTTTTTATAAGTAGAGGTGGAAAAATGCAAACACCCTGTGTTCAGCAATGTACGTTAAATATGGATGATACCTGTGTTGGTTGTGGTCGACAGTTAAATGAAATTATGCAATGGCTCTCTTACTCTGAGAAGCAGCGTAACGACGTGAATATACTGAGCCAAGGTAGACTAATAAAAATGGCCTTAAAAAACCAAAGAAATAGCGAATAAAGCGGTTAGGCTATTGTTTCATTGAAATGAAAGGGTAAACTTAACGATAAATAGTTTAGATAGAGAATTGATATGAATGCCGAAAAAGTTGTTTTTAGTTTTTTTATTGTTTTAGCGTTAACGTTAAATTTTGGTTTTTTTATGGGAGAAATGAACGACTTAACGCACCATAATATCTATGAACTATTTGCAACGATTGTGGTCAACCTTATTGCCATGGGGTTAAAGTTAGGTGACAGAACTCAAGTAGGTGCAGTGCTTTTATCAACCAGTTTAGTGGCTAATATGCAATTACTAGCAGCGGCAATGGTTTGGGGGTATGTTACCCAAATATCAGGCAGTGGTATAACCGTTGTCAATGCGTCGGTTATTGTGTCGTTATCGGGCGGTGCACTTATTGCCAATGTTATTTCGGTTGTGCTGTTGGTGTCAGAAACACTTATGTCACGTCGATAGTCCCTTAGTATGTCCGATTCAACATTAGGGCGGGTTTCTTTTATCGTTTTGCGCCATATGCGAACACCGGTGATCGTGTTCATTTGTGTCTATGCGGTCTGCATTATCGGTATGGTGTTAATGCCGGGCACGCCCGATGCAGATGGCCAAACGCGTTACATGACGTTTTTCCATGCGTATTACTTTTTAGCCTACACTGCAACAACAACAGGCTTTGGTGAATTACCCATGCCGTTTAGCAATGGGCAGCGAATTTGGGCCATTGTTAGCCTATATTTAAGCGTGATGACATGGCTGTATA
>JAHRWG010000348.1 GCA_019090295.1 Cycloclasticus sp.
ATGGCAATAACAATAAAAGTAGAACCGCAGAAATACTCACCAGTTTACAATGAATTAATGGTAGTATTAGATAGTACAAATAAAACAGAGCCAAAATTTCAATATGTTATTGACGTTAACATTGGTGGTGTTTATTCTAGTAGATTAAAAGTACAGTCTAACCCAGCAGGGTATGGTGTTATTAATTTGTCAAAGCATATTGAACACGCATTATCTTCTGATTTAGATTTAGCAGATAAAGAAATATTTAAAAAGGCTGGTAATAGTTTTGCAGAATACGATGTTACATTGTCAGAAGAATATGTATTAACATCTACTTTTACATCAGTATCTGATAACGGCGGTTTTTGTCAGTACAATTTTTCTACTGACCACCATTTTTTAGACGAAGATTTTGTAACAATAGATGCTGTATTGTCGGCGTATGATGGTGTACAAGAAGTTACATCAGTACCGTCATCTACACAAATAGTTACAACAATACCATTTTCAGTTACTAGTACTGGTACAGGTGTATTAAGTAATAATACAGTAACAATATTAACCGACCCTGCTGTATTTACTGGTGATAAATTTGCAACAAACAACGTTTACGACTGGCACGAAGTACCGAATTATGACGACGCTACACATATACCAGACGCTACAGCACCCTGTGAATTTTTAACTAATTTACCATCAGTAATGTCAACCAGAATTGATGACCGTTTTACTATGGGGTTTTACCAAGATGTAACAGACTCAGCTAAATACTTAAAAGTAACTGTTGATGGTACAGAAGTATATTACTATGAAAACTTATCACCAACAGTGTCTACAGATAATTTAGTAATGTCTGTTGGCTGTGGTTACTTCGATATATATAACGCATCATTATCTGGTACACCACCACAAGCGGCTACACCAGTTTTAGATGGTGATAATTCATATTACACTGTAGAGTTAGTTAATGATTCTTTAGTGACTACATCAGAGGTTATTAGATTTAACATAGATAGAAGTTACTCAGTACATGAAAATTACAGAATAATGTACTTAAATAGAGGCGGTCACTTTAGTACATTTAATTTTACAGGCGGTAGTTCAAAGAAAATTAAAGTAAAAAAAACCAGCTATAATAAGCATTATGGGTCGTATGATTCTACGGCTGTCACTTACGGCTGGGAAACAAAAGAAACTGGCACGACTAGATTGAATACAGAAGTAACAGACACATACACTATTAATAGTGCGTACCTTTCAGAAGAGTACGGCGACACTATAGAAGAGTTATTAGCATCGCCAGAAGTTTATCATTTAGCTGACAATAGTACTACACTAGGAACAAACAACCCTATAGTTAATTTTCATAGTAATGTTAGCGGTAATGTTGATTTAGAGGTTACTAATCCTCATGGCTGGGCGGTTGGTGACTGGGTTTCATTGGGCGGAACAGTAACAACGTATATTGGATTATTTAAAATATTATCGGTAGTAAATTCAACTAGAGTTGAATTATGCGCTATATATACAGCATCACCTTTTATTGTTGGTGGTGAGACAGCGCAAAGGGTAGAGTTTGATGACGACGGTGTATTGAGAGCGATAGAAACAAAATCAACATCTATGAAAATTAAAAAGAGATTAACAAATTCTTTAATTCAATATACAATTAATTTTGAATACTCAGTAAAAAACCCAGTACAAAGATGAACGCAGCAATAATTGAAATAGCAGGTTATGAATTAGACGTTAAAGGTAAATTTGGATTTGGTCTAAATTACTCAATTGACGATGTACATAAGCCAGAAAAAAGAAATACAAATTACAGTAAAACAATAACTTTAGCTGGTACAAAAATTGTCAATAAGGCTATGGGCGGTCTATTTGATGTTAACGCTGAATTTACGTTTTTTAATCCGAACTTTAAAACACCAGCAAAGATAATTATTAATTCATCTACTGTTATTGATGGATATTTACAATTAAAAGCAATAGAAAAAAGCACTACAACAGCACAAGATGGTAGTAATATTGAATATAAGTGCGTTATTTTAAGTAAAGCAACAGAGTTTTTTGGTGACATTAAAGATAAGGAGTTAGAAGAGTTAGATTTTTCAACACATTCACACGTTTACAGTCAAGCAAATATTGCAGCATCATGGACGCATACGCCAGTAGACGTGTATACTTACCCATTAATGTATAAAAACAGTAATTCGTATGATACAAAGGATTTTAAACCGTCTATTTTTCATAAAGCGTACCTTAAAAGAATAGCGCAAGAGGCTGGATATATATTATCTGGTACAATTTTAGACGAATCTACAGACGAAGGTGCGGCGTATGCTAAAGAAATTATACCATTTAACGGTGATTTGCCAGTACTACCAGAAGCGGAATATACGAGGCGACTTTTTCAAGTTGGAATGACAGCAGCGCAGGTTGCAATATCTAGTGGTGAAGTTATAGGCGGCGCTGATAATGGTAATTGGAACGGTCAGCACCAAACGGCAGCATCACAATTAACAGGTTTTACAGACGAAACTACAAACGGTAACTTTGACCCTAATGGTCATTGGAATACATCGCTAGATGAATATACTGTAGACTCAAACGGTAATTTTGACTTAGATTTTAAGATAGCGGTAAAATCAACACACACAACAAAATCTGATATAACGTCTATTGTTCAATCTGGCAGTAATATACTTGTAACACTTGCAAATAATCATGGTTTAAAAACAACAGGAAGTAATACATTAACAATACAAGGTACAGTTAATTACGATGGTGTTTATAATGCTACATATATTAGTGACACATCAGTTAAGTGTACAGGTATATCATACGTTAGTGATGAATTTGTTGGTAATATTGGTATTGACGCATACGAAAGTACTTACGTTTGGAATTGGTTTCAAGGTCAAGCAGGTAGTAGAACATTAAACCAGCCGTATGAATATAATGTTAGATTTCAATTAAAAAGAAACGGCGTTAATTTGGGTGGCATTTCAAACGCTGTTATGCAAATACCAATGGGCACTGGGTCTGGGTCAACTTTCAATTCTGTTAATGATTGGACTGTTAGCAAGTATGGAACGTGTACAGTTTCGTTACCAAATATTTCATTACTAGAAAACGATGTTATAACTATAGAAAAAAGAGTTTATGATATAACAAATTCGACTACATATCCAATGTATGCAGCAGACGCACTAGATAGCGGTATTGCAGTTGGCTCTAGATTTACACTAGAAACTGAAAAAATTTCACAGGGTCTAGTGAACTCGGTATTTAAAAATACTACAAATAGCTCACTAATAACTGACGGTGACGATATAAGTATTAATCAATATATACCAAAGAATTTAAAACAAATAGACCTGTTTACAGATATTATAAAGCGATATAATGCATATATTTCTGTAGATGAAGATAATGACAGAAAAATAATAATAGATACTAGAGATTCTTATTACGCGAAAGGCGGCACGTTAGATTGGACTCAAAAAAGAGATTATGATAGTAAGGAAAAAATATCATTATTATCTGAGTTGCAAAATAAAGAAATAGTATTCACATATAAAGAGGGTGACGATAATCATAATAAAAATTATTCTAAATCAGTTGATGGTGATATTTATGGTCAGAAAACAATTGAATTTGACAACGAATTTGTTAAAGGCGTTAAGAAAATTGAGACACCTTTTTCACCTACACCGTTAGTATATAATTCTGGGTCACCTGTTGCTATTATACCAGCGATAAGCGCAATAGCACCACAGAGTAATATGAGGGTGTTGCATTTTTCTGGGTTAATAAACTGTATTAATTCTGGCTCATGGTCGTTTAACTGGATAAATGCAGGTACACCAACCGTTACTACTTATACAACATATCCATACGCAGGTCATTACGATGACCCAATAGCACCTTCATTAGATATTAATTTCGGTGAAATACCTTACGCATGGTATGCAGAAGCAACAAATACTACTAACGGCTCATTATATAACAGGTTCTGGTCAAATTACGTTAATCAAATTGATAACGGAAAACTGGTGACACTAAAGATGAATTTAAATGAGGTAGATATTAGTTTTATTAAGAATAATTTAAATACAAAAATCTTTATTAAAGACGCATGGTATTATATTAATAAAATTAAAGACTACAACCCTATAGTTAAAAAATTAACTACGGTTGAATTTCTAAAAATTGATGACGGTATATCTTTTGTATTTGATACACCACCATTAACACAAGTGTCTACAGAAAATAACGCATTATTGCGTACTTCTGGCGATGAAGGTGGTTCAAATTCGTCTGGGTCAGAGGACACATTAATAACAGGTAATGATAACCGTATTGGTGTAGGGTCAGAGGGGTCGATTATCATTGGTGATAATAATTTTATTGGTGATAATTCACCAAATACAATTATACAGGGGAACAATGTAACTGTTGATAATGATTTGCCAAATTCATATGTTATTGGGTCAAATGATAAAACAATATCAAATGAAAATGAAGGTTATATTGGCGGTAATAGATTAATAAACGGTGTTGCACCATCACTAACTGAGTCAATTGATTTAGCAGATTTATATACGCTTAGAGATAATTCAGAATTAGTTACTGGTAATACTTATTTTGCACAGGATGAAGGATTATTTTTAACAGCAGCTAGTGAGTCAGTAATTTCTAATATAGGCTCTAGAATTATGAGGGTTTTATTGCCTTCTGTATACACTACATACGACCTTCATAATGAAGTGGATTCGTATTCAATAAATGATATACGTAGATGGGGCGGTAGAGTTTGGATTGCACTAACAGCAGGTACATCAGTACCAGACGATTACAAGACACTACCTAGTGCTGACTGGGAATTATTAACTAGTGATACGTATTATATTGATAAGATTTTCAAAATAAAATACAGCGAAGAGTTGGCAGCAGTAACTGAGCAGTCAGACGAAAACGGTAATATCGTTGTGTATAATGATGTTGACGATGTTACAGCATATACATTAGGTGATGGTTTTTTGTATTCTGACTGGTCAGACGAAAGGATAGTTAATAACACCTGCTCTATTTTTGTTAATAATGAGGTTGGTGAAATTAGCGGTAATATTTCGCGTGGTATTGTTGGTAATATTTTAGCAGGTTCAATTACTAATAATACAAATAAAGGTGATATTATTTTTAATACAGAAAATGCTGGGTCAGAGTTAAATATTTTTGATAATGCTAACAACGGCTCAATAAAAAGAAATAATGCAACGTCAATTATTAGTATAAATGAAAATTTAAACAATGGTAATATTGGTGCTGCATCACCAACAAATAGAGCGTCAAGTATA
Source organism: Cycloclasticus sp. (assembly GCA_019090295.1). Classification (GTDB taxonomy): domain Bacteria; phylum Pseudomonadota; class Gammaproteobacteria; order Methylococcales; family Cycloclasticaceae; genus Cycloclasticus. The sequence continues at coordinate 5,349 of JAHRWG010000348.1, forward strand.
TCAGATACGGCTGTAAACAAATAAAATTTAAATACTTATTATAGTATATATTATTAACATTAAAAATAAAATAAAATGGCAATTACTAACAACGGAACAGAAGTAAATTTACAAGCAAACAAAATACCAACAGGTTATTCATTACCATCAGTAACTACATTTACTGATTATGAATATAAAAACGAGTTAATATTAAGTGTTGATAAATCAACGGTTGAAAATGCTACAGCCACAACTACATTAGCTAATATTTTAGCAAATGGTACTGTAGGAATTACTAAGCAAATTGATGACATTTTAGCTGCTGATTATTTAGCTAGTGCAACAGTTGATGCATACGCTTCATTAAACTCAATTGATAATAACATTAACGCTGGTATTATTTCAGACTTTTATAATGCAGACGCAGTAACTTACGAATGTTCAGTTACACTATATGTTAAAACAGCGTAATCATGACTGACACAGAAATAAACAACCAAAAAGAATTTTTTGAAAACGTCAGACTAGACGACGCTGGTGAATTAATTGTAAAATCAAGTGATTATTATATTCAACACGCAATAGATAGAATATTAGATAATTACGGTGACGCTGTAAGCGTTGAAGATAAAAACAAGGATTTATTGAAATTCGGAAGGAATAAACTAGTAAACACAACGCCTAGTACGTTAATGCATTTACCAGCAGGTACAGATAATGAAGCGTACATATCTGATAACCTTATAAATACAGTGTCTAGTGCTGATAGTGGTGATACAGAAGATATTTTAATAGAAGGTCATACTGTTGCTGCTGGTGTTTTTACTTTTATAGTTCAAACAGCAACGTTAAATGGTCAAAACCAAGTAACATTAACAACACCATTAGCTAGAGTGTCAAGGGTTAGAAATGACGGTAATACTGACTTATTAGGTGAGATTTATATATATCAAAATGATACAGACACAAACGGTGTACCAGATACTAATTCATTAGTTCATTTAATAACAGATTCAGGTTTAAATAACTCTGAAAAGGCAGCGACAACAATAGCTAATGATGAAT
>JAHRWG010000060.1 GCA_019090295.1 Cycloclasticus sp.
CAACTCTCACCAAAAGCGCGATGATTATGATGAACCGTCTTATGTTGACGCGCTCATTAAAGACCTAAGAACTGAAGCTAAACAGCTTAAGAATCGCCGTTTAAGCAGTATTTTTATTGGTGGCGGAACCCCCAGCCTATTTTCTGCAGCCAGTATTGAGCGAGTATTAAATGCCACTAGGCAAGAACTGGACATTGCTGACTCAATTGAGATAACACTAGAGGCCAATCCAGGAACCGCTGAGGCTGCTAAGTTTTCCGCCTTTCGTCAAATCGGCATTAACCGTTTATCTATTGGCATACAAAGCTTTAATGATCAGCACTTAACCACTCTTGGCCGCGTCCACGATGCTGACCAAGCCCACCAAGCCATCGATATCGCAAAAAAAGCTGGCTTTCAGCGCATTAACCTAGACTTGATGTTTGGCTTGCCAAACCAAAGCCTCGAGCAGGCCGTTACTGATATTGAAACAGCTCTAGCTTATCAGACAGATCATTTGTCTTATTATCAACTTACTCTCGAGAAAAACACCTTATTCCATCACTACCCTCCCACCTTGCCTCATGATGACCTTATTTGGGATATTCAACAGACGTGCCAAGAACAAATTACCCAACGGCTAAGCCAGTACGAAGTGTCTGCTTACGCTTCCCAACACCAACAGTCCCAACACAACCTCAACTACTGGGCGTTTGGTGACTATGTCGGCATTGGTGCAGGTGCACATGGCAAATTAACCCTACCAACTGGCGAGGTGATTCGGCGTTGGAAAAACAAGCTACCTCAAACGTATATGCAGCATGCTGGAAGCCAACGGGCCATTGGTGGGGAACATGCTGTTCCTAAAATCGAGCTACCCTTTGAGTTTATGATGAACGCCTTGCGGCTGAAGTCTGGGTTTACACTTCATCAATTTCAGCAGCAAACGCATTTAAGCCCATCAAGCATTCAACCCACCCTGAACCAACTGATTGAAAAAAACTTGCTACAGCTTAACAAAGAATCCTATTCCACTACCCAGCAAGGCTGGAACTTCTTAAATGACGTTTTAGAGCACTTTCTTCCGCCAGCCTGACACTAGCTAGACATCACTTGAACCAAGAACCCTTTATTAATATTCAAACCGTCTTTTTGTGTGCCCGGACAAGTTATACTAGCCACAAATATAATTAACCCATCAAAACTCGCGTACTCTTTATGGAAAACTATAAACAAGAATTTATTAAATTTGCCCTCGAATGTGACGTCTTAAGGTTTGGAGAATTTACTCTTAAATCTGGTCGAGTTAGCCCTTACTTTTTTAATACTGGGCTTTTTAATACCGGTTACCGCCTACGAAAGTTAGGGCAGTTTTATGCCTTTGCACTTGCCGACTCCGGCATTGAATACGATATTTTATATGGCCCTGCTTACAAAGGAATTCCATTGGTTTGCGCTGTGTCCATTGGCTTGTCGGAAGTTGCCAATAAAGACATCCCTTATGTCTTTAACCGTAAGGAAGTCAAAGATCATGGTGAGGGTGGTTTATTAGTGGGCGCCGAGCTGCAAGGTAACGCTTTAATTGTTGACGATGTTATTAGTGCCGGCACATCCGTGCGCGAATCAGTCGACATCATTAGACAAGCAGGAGCCGAAGCTGCTGGTGTTCTAATTTCATTAAATCGTCAAGAAAAAGGCCGTGATGAAACATCTGCAATTGATGATGTTGAGAAAAGTTATGGGTTTAAAGTTGCTTCCATTATTTCACTCAGTGACATTATTCATTACCTCGAGACGGCTGGGCAAGATGATCACTTAAGCAGTATTTTAAAGTATCAAGAAAGGTATGGAACAGGCTAAGCACCACCACGTTGGAACTTAAGCAAAAATAACTTTATAAACGCTGATTGCTCTGTGTCATCCAAAGCAGAGCAATCAAATTTAAGTGTTAGCGTTGGTAAAACTGTCGAGCCAAACTGTCTAACCCCTTCACTTATTAAGTGAACGCTGACCGATTTATCTCCAACAAAAAAACACCACCCAGCCTTTTCTTGTGTATAAACCAATTTTTTCTGTGATTCGAGCTGGTCGATAAAGTCTGTTTTAGATAGCCCCATTTCCAAGCTAAAGTACTTTTCTTTAAACACTGGCTAATCGCTCCTTTCATGCCTATTCATACAATTAAGCCGCCCTATTTGGGCGGCTTAATGAGCGATCTTAAAACTAATGGCTGTAGCACACTACAACCATTATGATGCGATGCTAACTAGCTGGGATTGCCTTAGCCGCGTAGTTTTTCATTTTGTCATACCCTGTCCAACCTGCATCTTGATAAGTAATCGCATTTGTTGGGCATGCTTTAGCACACTCAGGGTCACCGCCACAAAGGTCACACTTAATCACCTTGCCGCTATCAGCATTGTAATTTACTGTACCAAATGGGCATGCAATGGTGCAAACCTTACAGCCTACACACAGGTCATTTACAATTTCTTTCGCGCCGGTTTCTTTGTTTAGCTGAATAGCTTCCACTGGGCAAGCATGCATACACCAAGCTTCATCACACTGAGTACATGTGTAAGGTACAAAGATACCTTCTTCGTGAAATGGAAAGATTTTAATTCTTGATTTTGTTGGGTTAAAAACACCCTCTGCTTCATATGAGCAAGCCATTTCACACTGCAAACAACCCGTACACTTATTTGCATCAATAACTAGTGACATCTGCATAATTACCCTCCTCTAGGATCTTCAATATTGTTTAACATTAACATAAATATTAACCGCCAGTAACACTCATGTGGCGGAAAATAACAGGTTTTTCTGATATATCAAAATCATGGCCTTTTGGTTTAATCTTCATTGACTCAACCAACGCCTCTTTCACTTTATTCAAATCAGTCGGGTTAGCCCTTAATATTCGCTTAAAATCCATTGAGTGCTCTTGCCCTAAGCATAACAATAGCAAGCCTGAGGCTGTTACTCGCACCCTATTGCACGTCTCACAAAAATTATGACTATGAGGTGAAATGAACCCCACATTATTGGTGTAACCGCCAACTTCGTAGTAATTTGCTGGGCCACCTGTCTTCTTGTTAGAGGCCGTCAAATCATATGCTTTTTCTATGTCGTGCTTGATTTGGTCACTGGAGTAATAAGCTTCCTCGCGTGAATGACTGTCTATCACACCCATCGGCATTTCTTCGATAAAGCTTATATCCAAGCCTTCGTCCATAGCAAACTGAACAAGGTCGTTCACTTCGTCTTCATTGCGGTTTTTCAAAATAACGGCATTAAGCTTTATTTTATCAAAACCTGCTTTTTTTGCTGCCTGAATACCTGCTAGCACACCATCGAGTTGACCAACTCGAGTGATCTTATTGAACTTAGCAGCACCTAGCGTGTCTAAACTTACGTTAATACGCTTAACCCCTGCATCCTTCAATGGTTGGGCCAACTTTGCAAGCTGTGATCCATTGGTTGTAATAACCAGTTCGTCTAGTCCATCTAGCTTAGCAATATCACCCAGCAGCTTCACTATACCGTTGCGAACTAAGGGCTCACCTCCAGTAATTCGGATTTTTGTGACACCCATTTCAACAAAGGCCTTAGATAAGCTTAAAATCTCCTCTAGCGTTAACACTTGCTCACGCGGCAAGAACTCCATATCTTCGCTCATACAGTAGACACAGCGAAAATCGCACCGATCTGTCACCGAAATGCGAACATAAGTAACCTGTCGACCAAACTTATCGATCAGTTTATTTGTCGACATCATGAGTTAAGATTGAGCATATAATTAAGCGGGGTATCTAGAGTAGGTTTTAGGGACTAAAAACAAAAGAACTTTTAACGTTAACACTCCCTTAATACTAGGAAGTTAAGCTTAAGCTAATTAATGGGACACCATACCCTAGTTTAATTTTATAGGTCAATAGAAGAGCACCAATCAGTACTAATTTTATTGTTATTTCCTAGCGGCTTGCTGATAAGCAGCCCCTTTACTATTTAACACCTACTTTTAAGGTAGAATATTTTTTCGTTTAGCCACCTATATCAATATGGTTACTTTTTTCGCTCGAAAAGTACTTTTCTGCTTTTTAATATTTATTATTGGCCTGTCTAACTCCTGTTTTGCTAGTGAGCTCCCTACCATAAAGGTGGCCGCCTTAGAATTTGGCACCGTAAACTGGGTCCTTCAAACAATTAAGCGCACTCAACTCGATAAAAAAAACGGCTTTGATTTAATGATTCACCCTGTGGCTAATACCCAGGCGGGGAAAATAGCGTTGCAGGCAAATGCTGCTGATATCATTATTTCCGATTGGATTTGGGTCGCTAGGCAACGTGATAATCAACAAACAACTTTTTCCTTTGCACCTTACTCAAGTGCAACTGGAGGGGTTATGGTGAGCAAACAATCGTCAATGACCCAATTATCCGACCTTGCTCATAAGAAAATTGGGATTGCCGGTGGCCCGCTAGATAAAAACTGGTTGCTTTTACAGGCACTGGCATTAAAACAAAACACTCACTTAAATACCCCCTCCAATACAGTTTTTGGGGCACCACCGTTATTAAACAACCTTTTTAAACAAGGTGATGTGGACGTTCTTATTAACTTTTGGCACTACAATGCTAGGCTTAAAGCTGAAGGCTATGTTGAGCTCACCACAACCCAAAAAATTATTGAAAAATTAGGGGTCAAAAACCACATCCCCATGCTGGGCTATGTTTTCAGATCAATATGGGCACATAATAACGACCTCACCCTCAATAGCTTTTTAGTCGCTAGCCAACAAGCTAGTTTACTGCTTTGTCATTCTGACCCTCATTGGACGGCTATTTTACCATTGACCAGAACAAACAACGCTTCGGCACAGGCACTTCTCCGAGATGGTTTCTGCAAAGGCCGTATCACCCACTTCTCTGATGATGATAAACAGGCCGTTACTCGCATTTATTCCATTCTTTCTGAGATAGGTGGCCAGCAACTCACTGGGCCTATTTCTCGGCTAGACCCTGACTTATTTTGGCCCCTGCCATCACCATAGCTATTTCATGCGCCACTCATCTCTTTTAAAGCCGACTCTTTCGATTAGTTTGTTGTTATTGATTTGGCAGGTCTTGTCTATTTTTATCAATACAGCCGTCTTACCATCACCTTTCGTGGTGTTTAATACACTAATTTTAGCGATTAAAAGTGGTGAACTGCTCTATCATCTTGGCTTCACTTTGTACCGCTTATGCCTTAGCTTTTTTATTGCTATGATTTTGGGTGTATCTATTGGTTTGCTGCTGGGCCGCAGCGAGAAAGTGAATCAGTTTTTTAATAGTTGGCTCATTATTTTTTTAAATATACCGGCTTTAGTGACGACTATTTTGTGCTACGTTTGGTTTGGACTAATTGAAACTGCCGCCATTTTCGCAATTGTTATTAATAAACTACCCAATGTGATTGTCACTATTCGCGAAGGTGCTAAAGACATTGATGAAGAGCTTGTTGAAATGGCCATGGTCTACCAACTAGGCCACCTTAAAACACTTCAGCATGTGATTTTACCGCAGTTATTTCCTTATATTATGGCCGCAGCCAGAACCGGCCTGTCCTTAATTTGGAAAATTGTACTGGTTGTTGAACTCTTGGGCAGAAGCAACGGAATGGGTTACCAGATACACTTGTTCTTTCAGCTATTTGATATCAGTAGTATTCTCGCTTATACCGTTTCATTTATTATCATTATCCATTTTATCGAGATAGCTATACTGCAGCCTTTAGATAAAACCGCCAAACAGTGGAAGTGACTGCTATGACTCATTTATACGTTAACATTGAGAAAAAAGCATTCACCCCTGTTGGTTTACCTGCTTCCAGCAACGTTTTTTCTGACTTTAAACTTGATTTTAATACACAACAATTAACCTGCATTATTGGCCCATCAGGCTGCGGAAAAACGACTCTGCTCAATATTATTGCCGGCATAGATAAGGACTTTACTGGCTCTGTTCGTTTTAATGATCAACCCCAGAGTACTGATCATAAAGTGAGTTATGTTTTTCAAACACCTCGCTTGCTTCCCTGGCGAACTGTTTTAGAAAATATTCAACTTATCATAGGCAACAGTCCGTCGTCTCTATTAAAGATCCAACAAGTTCTTCAGCAGCTAGGCCTCTTAGAGCAACTGAATAGCTACCCAGCACATTTATCCATTGGCATGCAACGTAGGGTCTCGTTAGCCCGTGCAGTGGTCAGCGATAGCGAGACCTTGTTGATGGATGAACCCTTTGTATCACTTGATATGGCAAATGCCGCGAAAGCTCGGCAATTACTTTTGCAGGTACTAGAACAACACCCAAAGCATGTCATTTTTGTGACCCATGACATGGATGAAGCACTGACCTTGGCCGATCGTATTGTTTTTCTCTCGGGTGCTCCTTGTCAAATACTTGCCGACATACCCATTAGCACCGAGCGTTTAGCCAGAAATAATGACTGGCTTAATACGTTTAAAGCGACGTTAAAAAAAGACAACCCCAACCTTAAAACCATTTTTTAAAACAAAACGATTGGGCAAAAAAAAACCGTTCTCACGATATCGTGAGAACGGCCTTCTTAAAACGAAACAGGCTTAGGCAGCTTTTTTAGCAACTGTTTTTGCAACTGTTTTAACTTCTTTAGCAACAACTTTATTGCTTTCTTGAGCAACTTTAATAACTTCTTCGTTGTACGCTTTAACATCTTCAAAAGCTGCTTTGCTATCCGCTACAACTTTTTCAAAACCGCTTTTAGCTAATTCAGCTTGGTCTTTAACGAAAGCATTTAAACCGTCAATGTCTTTAATGCTAGCAGCTGCTTTAAAACGCGCTTCTGTTAAAGCAATATATTCTTTCGCAACTTCTTGTTGTGCAGTAAAAGCTTTTTCCATTTGTGCTTTATTTAATTCAGCAATTTTTTTAACTGGAGCCAAAAATAATTCTAGGTTGTTAAACATGTCAGTGTCCTTTGAGTTGAGTAAAATTTATTTGTGTTGCAGTGCATTATAGTCACTTTTTATTGCATTGCAATATATTATTTCCTCTTGATAACAATAACCTGCCAGCAAGGCACTCATTATCACTAGGGATAGACACTGAACGCTACTATCACCCATCCCGACAAATGTTTTAAATTAACCATGGTTATGGCTCCTCACAAGCGCCTTTCTATAAATATGGAGGCATCCATTG
>JAHRWG010000061.1 GCA_019090295.1 Cycloclasticus sp.
AACTTAGACTTAACTTTATCATAATATTGTGTGTCACCACCGTCGATAGGTTTATTGTCATTAATTTTGAAAGACAGTAAAACGGCTTTTTTTAGCCATTGATTAACGACCCAGTCGCCACTTTTTTTGTCGGCGACACGTGCTTCACCAGAATCTAAGAGGGCTAATGATTTTTCTACGGCACCGCGAACCTCAGACGAGACTGTTTTAGCATCAAAGTTGGCACGGTCGTCAAAGGCAGTGTTGATAATATTTTCAAGGTTTTGCATACGGGTATCCTAAATAGTAGTGGTAAGGGTATTTTAACGTGAGTGTTAGAGAGTATTGATAAATTGTTTTATTCTATGGGCAGCTTCTATGCACTCGTCAAGAGGTGCTACCAAGGCCATGCGAACATGGTTTAGCCCCGGATTACCTTGTGGCGTATCACGTGATAAGAATTGGCCAGGTAAAACGGTGATATGTTGTTGCTGGTACAGTTGCTGTGCGAAATCTATGTCAGATACTGGGGTTTTAGCCCATAAATAAAACCCCGCATCGGGGCGTTTCACGTCAAGCTGTTGGTCAAGAATACTTAAAACATCGTGAAACTTTTGACTGTAAAGCAGACGATTATTAACCACATGCTCTTCATCATCCCAAGCGGCGATGCTGGCAAACTGAGTTGGTATCGATAAGGTGCAACCATGGTATGTTCGGTAATTAAAATATTGCTTAAGCACGTTAGCATCGCCAGCAACAAACCCAGACCGTAAACCGGGGGCGTTTGAACGTTTAGACAAGCTGTGAAAGGCAACACAGCGTGAGAAGTTTTTATTGCCCATTTGCTCACTCACTTCTAGCAGGCTAAGAGGCTTGGTTTGATCAGGTGCATAAATTTCTGAGTAACACTCATCGGCAGCAATAATAAAGTTGAAACGGTGAGCTAACTCAATTAGCTGCTTAAGCTGCTGGTACGTGTGGGTAGCACCACTTGGATTGCCAGGGTTGCAGATGTAGAGTAGTTGACAGCTTTCCCACGTTTTATCACTAATAAGGTCATAATCTGGTAAGTAGTTATTAGCGGCCTCGCAATTAATAAAGTAAGGTTGTGCACCAGCTAAAAGGGCAGCGCCTTCATAAATTTGATAAAAAGGGTTAGGCATCGCGACGATTCCCTTAGCGGAACGGTCAACAACACATTGGGCAAATGAAAATAGCGCCTCGCGTGTGCCGCTAACAGGCAGTATCTGCGTGTTAATATCCAATCGATCTATGCCAATATTAAAGCGTTGCTGAAACCACGAAGCAATACTGGTACGCAATGCCTCAAGCCCTTTTGTTGTTGGGTAGTTTCCTAATCGATTAATGTGTTCTATGAGTGTCGAGCTAATAATGCTAGGCAGCGGATGCTTTGGTTCACCGACGGATAAGGCAATATGTTTCATCCCAACTGGTGGGGTAACACCTTGTTTAATGGCTGCCAATTTTTCAAAGGGGTAGGGTTGAAGCAAGGCTAAGTCGGGATTCATGCGAGTGCTTGTTTTAGTCTATCAATAAGACTGCTTAGTATAGGTGATTAGCGTGAAGGATAAAATCGGCAACGATTAAATAGTCCGATAATTTTTAGTTGTGTGCATTCCAATCATTAAAAACACATTGTTAAAACTGCCTAGCGGTTATAATGTTTTCTTTATTTTTAGCATGAGTTTTAATATTTTTATGCCTAAAGCGAGTCAGGATTTAGCCATTATTCAATCCACCCATTTATGCAAAAATTATAACGGGGTTAACGTTGTTGATGACCTAAATTTAAGCATTGAGGAAGGGGCTTTTTGCGGTATTTTGGGGCCGAATGGGGCGGGTAAAACAACCACGTTGAGAATGTTTATTGGACACTGCCCTATGGACAGTGGTCAGTTAACAATTTTTGGTAAACCCATGCCATTACATGCATCTAATGTTAGGCAAGACATTGGCGTGGTTCCCCAAATGGATAATCTTGATCCTGATTTCTCAGTGCAAGAAAACTTATATGTCTATGGCCGTTTTTTTGGTATTCCTAGAGCCGTGTTAAAACAACGTATCGTTGAACTGCTTGAATTTGCCTCTTTAACGGATAAAGCAAACAGTAAAATTGCTGAGCTATCTGGCGGAATGAAGCGGCGTTTAACCTTGGCAAGGGCATTAATTAATAACCCTAAAATACTTATTTTAGATGAGCCAACCACTGGGTTAGACCCGCAGGCAAGGCAATCAATTTGGCAAAAACTAAGGGCCTTAAAAAAACAAGGGATGACACTTATTCTGACCACGCACTATATGGAAGAGGCGGAACGGCTATGTGACCGAGTCATGGTAATGGATCACGGCAAAATTAAGGGATGCTGCGCCAAAAGCGATGATTAAGGAACAAGTCGAACAGCACGTGTTAGAAGTACATGCCGCCAGTCAGGTGTTAATAGACGCCGTTAGCAATGACCCTTCTATCGTTCGGTTTGAAAAGTCTGGTGATATCCATTTCTTTTATGGCGATAAATTAAAACAGGCACTGGATACGCTAGAGCAAAGTGACCATGATGATTACTTGTTTAGGCCTGCAAACTTGGAAGATGTATTTCTTAAACTAACGGGAAGAGAACTACGTGAATAGGGGCATGAGAATACAACTTTTTTTACAGCGTAGCCTGGCTATTTGGAATAGGAATATTCGTGTTTGGGGCAAACTTGCTGGGCCATCTTTAATGGGCAACTTTGGGGAACCTTTCTTATATTTGTTGGTACTAGGGTATGGATTAGGACAGTTTATTGGTGACATGCAGGGGATGAGCTATATGGCCTTTTTAGCCTCGGGCGTGATTTGTACCAGTGCAGTTAATGCGGCTAGTTTTGAAGCAATGTATGGCGCATACACACGTTTAAGTGTGCAACAAACATGGTTGGGTATGTTATCGACCCCGATTAGTGTCAGTGAAATTGTTGTCGGGGAAATTTTATGGGCTGCAACAAAAAGCGTGATCAGTGTGATGGCTATTTTAATCGTGGCGAGCGGTTTGGGCTTGGTGGAGAGTTACTGGGCACTTACAATTATTCCTATCGCTTTTGTAACCGGTTTTTGCTTTGCATCACTGGCTTTATTAGTCACCTCGGTGGCGCAAAGTTATGATTTTTTTCTATATTACACAACCTTGTTTATTACACCTATGGTGCTACTGAGTGGGGTGTTTTTTCCTATTCAAAGTTTACCAGAGGGCATTCAATACTTAGCAATGTCTCTACCTTTGTACCATGCTATTTCACTGGTGCGCCCTATCATGGTTGGTGGCGAGCTTAGCGATATTGGCTTACACCTATTGGTTATCATTTCCTATGCAGGGCTAGCAACGGTATTAGCCACTGCTAAAATTCAAAAAAGGTTGATTAACTAAGAGCGCCTACTGGCTTATATTAATCCGTTAACAGCAGGGCATAAAAAAGCCTGGCGTATAAGGCCAGGCTTTGATTACTTAGCTTAACAAAGCTTAATCTGCGCCATCAATCATTAGCTTTAACCATTGACGATACTCACCATGGTAAATGGATTCATCAGCAGCACGTGGTGCGCTACTGTCAGGCTCAAGCCCTAGATGTTTTGCTTCTTCATCGGCTCCCATAATATGGCTTTTCATGCCCCGGTCAAAATCTTGCCAAGGTGATGTGATGCCATTGTAACCTTCTTGGCAGGCATCAAACTCAGTCAAATCATCAGGGGTGGCTAGGCCACTGGCACCATAAAAATCTTCATACTGTCTAAGTCGACGACGGCGCGCCTCAACCGGTTCGCCAACAGGGGCAATACAATTAACCGTTACTTCTGTTTCTTCGTGGCTTAAGGGGCGCCAATGACGAACCTGAGTTGAAATACCATCAAATAAAATAACATTTGGGTAAATCATGACTTGGCGCAAGCGTCCAGCCATCCATTTAGCTTTTCCTTCGCCGACTCGACTGACCAAGTCATCATATTGCAAACCTAAGCCACGATCACGGAAGTTTGGAATGTCTATCCAAATCATAACGTGGCCATTACCCAATGAATAATTGCCGCCGGAGGTGTCTGGGTTGGTGGGTTGAATAGCTTTAATACTATCAGTACCGCCCGCTGCTTCAGCTGCTTCTTTAGCACGTACGGCTGCTAATTGCAGATAGCTGGCATGGACAATATCTAAATGGTAACCATCAACACCATTTTCAGCCTGCATTTTCCAGTTGCCATGATGTGTATACATTGATGAACCAGGTAGTATTTCTAAGCCCTCAGTCGATTGCTCATTAAATAAGTCCATAAAAACTTTAGCACCAGCAAGGTGATCGTCTAAAGACTGTACGTCGGTGTTAAGGCTGGCAAAAATAAAGCCCGCATAACTGTCCACTTTAATGGCTGTTAAGTTGTAGTCCTGCATATTAAAGCTATCTGGGAATTCAGCACTATCAAGGCTTTTAATATCAAGTATTTTACCTTCTGGGTTAAACACCCAGCCATGGTAAGGACAAGACCAATTTTTGGCATTGCCTTTTTTCTTGCGGCAAATTTTAGCGCCTCGGTGGGTACATGCATTGATAAAGCCATGAAGTTTCC
>JAHRWG010000062.1 GCA_019090295.1 Cycloclasticus sp.
ATACGCATCCGCAAAGCATTCAATTTAATAAAGCCTTCTGCATCTTTTTGGTCATAGGCTCCGCCATCATCTTCAAAGGTAGCAATATTTTCATCAAACAAACTATCACTTGAAGACTCACGTCCGACAACGATCACATTGCCTTTATACAGTTTTAAGCGGATACGGCCATTGACCGTTACTTGCGATGCATCAATCATTGTTTGTAGCATTTCACGTTCAGGACTCCACCAGTAGCCATTATAAATAAGACTCGCATAACGTGGCATTAACTCATCCTTTAAATGCGTCACTTCACGGTCTAGGGTGATTGATTCAATCGCTCTATGTGCTTTAAGCATAATCGTGCCGCCAGGTGTTTCATAACATCCACGGGCTTTCATTCCAACATAACGATTTTCTACAATATCCGCACGGCCAATGCCATTAGCACCACCCACTTTATTAAGCTCGGCTAACACCGTTGCTGGGGACATTTGTTGACCATTAATGGCGACAATATCACCCGTTTTATACTCAAGCTCAATATAGGTGGCCTGATCCGGTGCATTTTCGGGGGATACCGACCAACGCCACATCTCTTCTTCAGGCTCATTCCAAGGGTCTTCTAAGATATCGCCCTCATAAGAGATATGCAGTAAATTTGCATCCATAGAGTACGGTGATTTTGTGCCGCGTTTCATATCAACGTCAATACCTGCATCTTCAGCATAAGCCATTAACGTATCGCGTGACGTTAGGTCCCACTCACGCCAAGGAGCAATAACTTTCACATCCGGCTTTAATGCATAAGCACCCAATTCAAAACGCACCTGATCGTTACCTTTGCCCGTTGCGCCATGCGAAATAGCATCAGCCCCAGTTTCATTGGCAATTTCAATTAAACGTTTAGAAATAAGTGGGCGTGCAATTGATGTTCCTAATAAGTATTCACCTTCATAAATTGTATTAGCGCGGAACATCGGGAAAACAAAATCGCGTACAAATTCTTCTTTCAGGTCATCGATGTAAATTTCTTTAATACCATAAGACTCAGCCTTAGCTCTTGCCGGCTCAACTTCTTCACCCTGACCTAAGTCAGCAGGAAAGGTGACAACCTCACAGCCATATTCGTCTTCTAGCCACTTGAGAATAACTGATGTATCAAGTCCGCCTGAATAGGCAAGAACAACTTTCTTTATTTCTTGTTTTGACATGGAATAACTCGCGCGTTAAAAATATGAATAGGCGAATTATACCCGATTGAACGGGTTTTAACCTGAAATTGAAATATCAACTCGTCTATTTAATTCACGCCCACCGGGATAACGGTTACTAGCCACTGGCCTGCTTTCACCGTACGCCTTGGTCACAATTTTATTCGCTTTGACACCTTGGGATAATAAGTATTTTCTTATAGTCCGCAAACGCTTTTTCGACACTAACAAGTTGCTATGACGCGGGCCATTACTGTCACTGTGACCAGCTAAAATAAAGGTTGCATTAGGTTGCTGTAGCTTTGCATAGGTCAACATGTATTGAAGTTTTTTGTGGTCTCTCTCATTCAAACTAATCGACCCCTCTTTAAAGTAAATATGCTGAAATGGTTCCGGCCCAGCCACATTCAAACGCACACTACCTTTAGGTGTTTCTCGCTCCCTAGGGTCCATTAAAGAGATGATTTGTGCCTCTGGTACATCTTTTTCAATTAGAAAATCCCGAATAGCACCTACTCGTTTGTCGTGCATACGCCGTCCATCCTTAACGGAGACACCCTCTGTCCCACTAATTAAATCAATTCTTTCAGTCGGGCCGGCTTCTTTTATATAGGTTACCGCTTTGTTAAGCAGCTTCTTATTTTTATAGGTGAGAGATTTACTAAGGTTATTAAACAGTGATAGGTGCTGATGGACATCCCGTCGACTAAACGGTAGCAAGCCTTGCCTGCACACTTCAAACTGCTCCATCGATTCTAAAAAATTAACGGATGAAACGAGTACCTTCGTGCGTTGCTGCCCTTGCAAGCTGACTTTATAGGCAAATTGTGGCAAGTAGCCTCTGGATAACTCTTGCAGCAACCGTTCAGTTAAATCACTCTCAATACGAACTTGCTTGCCAATGCCTTTTACAGATGCCAATTTAACCGCTTTTGACTCATGCATCCATACAGGCGGAACGGTACTTAATTCGGCTGTTTGAATAACCGGCACATAAGACTCTGAGGTGAGCGTAAAGTAAACGGGCTCGCCTGATGCTTGCTCAAAGGTACCAACACCATATTGTGGAATAATATGCTTTAATGTGCAGGCCACTCGATTCCCTTCAAATACCCATTTTGAGTCGGTTACTGGTGCCTGGTACTGTCTTGCTTGCACGTTTAGCGCTACTAAACACAGAACCAACAAGCTAATGATTTTTATTTTCATACCCTGCTTATCGGCCATTTTCAGAATAACTTAAAGAGATTATGTCTATTCTAAAAAGTTGCTGAGCGCACCCATGAATAATTGAGGTGCCTCTATGTGAGGCCAATGCCCTGCGCCAGCTATGGTGCTAAATATCCCATTTAAAAATAATTTGTTAACTAATGGCTGATGCCGAGCAGTTAAGTACGTCGACTTGTCACCGTTAATAAATAAACTCGGGGCTGTAAACTCCCTAACTTTTTGCTGCAATGGAAAGCCCATAATGTCTGGCATATTTTGTTCTATGCTGGCTAAATTAACCTTCCACTGGTAGCCCCCCTCCGAATTGGTGGCTAAATTTTGCAATAAAAACTGGCGCAAACTAAGAGAGCTTATTTTCTGCGCTAAATATTCATCAGCATCTTTTCTTGAGTTAACTTGATCCAGCGGTATGTGATAGAGCCCCACTAACACATCATCAAAATTGTGTTGGTACTCAACAGGCGCTATATCAACAACAATAAGCTGGCTAACTTTATCTGGCGAAGACAATGCCAGCTCCATCGCCACCTTGCCCCCCATGCTGTGCCCCAGCAACACGGTTTTTTCTATATTAGCTTGGTTCATAAACTCAAGCACGTCTGCAGCCATCGATTCATACGTCATTGCATCCGCATGAGGTGAGCCCCCGTGGTTTCTTAAATCTAGGGCATGCACGGTATAGTCGGTGGCTAATCGTCTTGCAATTCCCTGCCAATTTCGTGCACTTCCAAACAAACCGTGCAAAATGATCAGTGGGGGCTTGTCACTTCCATGTGTTATTGCGTTTAAAATCATCGCTCTAAATTAACCTACCACGAGCCTATTTCTTTTTGACATACAGGTCAGTAATCGAACCAGCTTGCATTTCCGCTGAAAAACACAGTGTTTCTGATAACGTTGGGTGCGGGTGAATGGTTAAGCTCATATCATCAACATCCGCACCCATTTCTAATGCAAGTACCGCTTCTGCAATGAGTTCGCCAGCATTTACGCCGACAATACCGGCACCTAAAATTCGTTTTGTTTTAGGGTCCCATAATATTTTAGTTAAGCCCTCATCTCGACCTATGCTTAAGGCTCGGCCACTTGCTGCCCATGGGAAAACGGACTTTTCATACTTAATACCATCTGCTTTTGCAGTTGTTTCAGTAAGCCCCATCCATGCAATTTCTGGGTCTGTATAGGCAACAGATGGAATCGTCAACGGGTCAAAGGCCACCTTTTCTCCAGCGATTACTTCTGCAGCCACTTTGGCTTCATGTACAGCCTTGTGCGCCAACATAGGGTTTCCTACTACATCACCTATTGCAAAAATATGCGGCACATTGGTACGCATTTGTTTATCCACGGCAATAAAGCCTCGCTCATCAACAGCCACTCCAGCTTTATCCGCGTCAATTAAGCCACCATTTGGTTTACGCCCTACCGACAGCAGAACTCTATCAAACAAAGCTGATTCAGGCACACCCTCGCCATCAAAGCTTACTTTCAAGCCATTTTTAGTTGAGTCAATGCCCGTTACTTTTGCTTTTAAATAAATATTTTCTAACTGAGTTGATAGTCGTTTGTGCAACGGTTTAACAAGGTCTTTATCACAACCTGCCACCAGTTGATCCATCAATTCAATCACGCTTATTTTTGAACCAAGCGCATGATAAACCGTGGCCATTTCAAGCCCGATAATCCCGCCGCCAATCACTAACATTTTTTCAGGAACGTCCTTTAAGGCCAACGCACCGGTTGAATCCATTAAGCGTTCGTCATCATATGGGAAACCCGGTATTTTTACCGGCTGAGAACCCACCGCAATAATCGCATGGTCAAAAGAGATTAGTTGCTCAGCGCCATCGTTATTAACGCTAACCGCATGGCTTGAGGTAAAGCTTGCATCACCTGAAATCACGGTTACATTGCGTTGTTTTGCTAGGCCAGACAAACCACCTGTTAAGCGCTGAATAATCCCTTCTTTATTACCACGGATAGCATCGATGTCCAGAGTTGGCTTTTCAAAGGTTACCCCATGTGCCGACATTTCTGCAGCTTCATGAATCACTTGTGCTTGGTGCAAGAGTGCTTTTGAAGGTATGCAGCCAACATTCAAACAAACCCCGCCTAAAGAGGAGTAGCGCTCAATCAACACAACCTTTTTACCTAAGTCTGCCGCACGAAATGCTGCTGTATATCCACCCGGTCCTGCACCAATAACCAAGACCTCTGCGTGCAAGTCTGACCCTTGATCAAGTGCGGTCGGTGAGCTGGCAGCCTTAGCAGAATTGGGCGCATCAGTAGAGCTCGCTGATGAGTTGGCAGGTGCCACTTTTATCATCACGTCCCCTTCTCGCACATTATCACCTAAGTTAATGAGCACGTCCTTAACCGTCCCTGAAACAGTGCTTGGGATATCCATCGATGCTTTATCGCTTTCTAAGGTTGCTATCGAGCCCTCAACAGCAATCTCATCACCAATAGAAACGGCAATATCTATTACTTCAACGCCGTCATCAGTATCACCAATATCGGGTACTTTAATGTCTATTAAATTAGTCA
>JAHRWG010000063.1 GCA_019090295.1 Cycloclasticus sp.
AGCCAGTACCTGGAGTTGATGTGGATGTTGTAGATGAACAAGGTGAGTGTGTTGATACTGATACAGTAGGACACATAGCAGTTAGGTTAACCGAGCCTTTACAACCAGGCTTATTTGCAGGGGATTGGAAGGATGATGAAGCAACAGCAAAGTGTTTTAAACATGGCTGGTACTACACAGGGGATACGGCAACTGTCGATGCAGATGGGTATTTCTGGTTTGTAGGTCGTTCGGACGATATTATTACCTCATCTGGGTATCGCATTAGTCCATTTGAAGTGGAAAGTGTCTTATTGGAACACCCTGCTATCCTCGAATCTGCCGCTATTGGCAAACCTGACCAAGTGAGAGGTGAGATAGTTAAAGCGTTTGTTGTGCTAGCCAACGGCTACCAAGGGAGCGATGAGCTTAAGCTGGATATCCAGGCATTTATGAAGCAGCATACTGCTCCATATAAGTACCCTCGGGAAATTGAGTTTCTTAAATCGTTACCGAAAACAATTTCAGGAAAAATTAGGCGTGTTGAATTAAGAAATAATTATTAGGAGCAGGAATGTCGTCAGTAGGGTCACTAGTTAAAAAATATAAAGCAAAAAATCATATACGTTTCTTAACCGCAGCCAGTTTATTTGATGGGCATGATGCCGCCATTAATATTATGCGTAGAATTCTTCAGTCAACGGGTGTAGAGGTGATACACCTTGGGCATAATCGGTCTGTGGAAGACGTTGTTAATGCTGCTATTCAAGAAGATGTACATGCGATAGCAATTAGTTCATATCAAGGTGGACATGTTGAATATTTTAAATTCATCCTCGATTTATTAAAGGAGAAGGGCGCCTCTCATATTAAGGTATTTGGTGGAGGGGGTGGTGTGATTGTACCCGACGAAATAGCGGAGCTTCACGCCTACGGTGTTTCATATATTTTCAGCCCCGAAGACGGACAAACAATGCAGCTGCAAGGGATCATCAACCGGATGGTTGAAATGGCCGACTATGATCTAACCAGCATCAATACGATGCTTAATGAGCCATCTTCAATATCCCAAGGGCATTTGGGGCTTGCTCGGTTTATAACCGCTCTTGACGAGGGGATAGTAAGTGACACTGATATTGAACAAATAAGCACACAAGCTGACAGGTTTGGTCAAACGCCGGTATTGGGTATTACAGGCACGGGAGGTGCAGGAAAGTCATCGCTAACGGACGAGCTGATACGACGTTTTCAATTGGACCTTAATGAATTAACGATAGCCGTTATTGCAATAGACCCAACCAAGCGTAAAACGGGTGGTGCTTTATTGGGTGATCGAATTCGGATGAATGCAATTAACCACCCCAATATCTACTTTAGGTCAATTGCAACGCGCAATACGGTCGGCGAGGTGCCTGAATCATTAAGTCATATTATTAATGCTTGTAAGGTCGCTGAATTTGATTTGATTATTGTAGAAACACCCGGTATTGGCCAGGGCGATGCTGGAATTGTTCCTTTTGTTAATACTTCAATGTACGTTATGACGGCGGAGTTTGGTGCAGCGAGTCAATTGGAAAAAATTGACATGCTTGATTTTGCAGATCTAGTTGTCATCAATAAGTTTGATCGTAAAGGCAGTGATGATGCATACCGAGATGTTCGAAAGCAGTACCAACGTAACTATGAGCTATTTGATACATCTTTAGATGAGCTACCCATTTATGGCACGATCGCCTCTAAATTTAATGATGATGGTGTAACGGCCCTGTACCAAGGGCTATTGGAGACATTTGCTAATAAACAGCTAAACACTTGGCAAGGTAACTTCTTTGAACTGGCAGAATCCAAAAAGTCTAGTTCACAGAGTTCTATTATTGCACCTGAGCGGCAACGTTATCTGGCTGAAATTTCTGAGGCGGTGCGTGCTTATCACCAAACAGTCAAAGAGCAATCCATTATTGCTACAGAGCGGCAGCAATTAAAAGAAGCTAGGCGAATGTTAGGTGACGACAAGCTAGTAGCGGATGCGTTTGAAGAACAAATGACTAAACGTGATGAGCGTTTAGACGCTCGATGTAAAAAACTTATTGAGCAGTGGCCAGCCACTAAAAAGAGCTACCAGAGTGACACGTTTTCTCAAACCATTAGGGATAAAACAATCACAACCGGCATCGTTAATCACACCCTATCTGGAACGCGTATTCCAAAAGTATCCTTACCGACCTATAAAGACGAGGGTGAAATATTACGCTTTTTATTAAAAGAAAATTTACCAGGCAGCTTTCCCTTTACCGCAGGGGTTTTTGGCTTTAAGCGTGAAGGCGAAGATCCCGCTCGGATGTTTGCTGGTGAAGGCGACCCATTTAGGACAAACCGACGGTTTAAACTGCTCTCAGAAAGCTCTGAAGCGACGCGCTTATCCACAGCATTTGATTCTGTCACATTGTATGGTAACGACCCGGGTGTTAGGCCTGATATTTACGGAAAAATAGGCAACTCAGGCGTGTCTATTGCTACATTAGATGATATGAAGGTGCTCTTTGATGGGTTCGACTTGTGCGCGCCGAGTACCTCAGTCTCATTAACAATTAACGGCCCTGCACCGACCATTTTAGCCTTTTTCCTGAACACGGCCATTGATCAACAATGCCTGAAGTTTAAGCAAGAAAAGGGGCAGTACCCAACAGAAGAACAACGAGAGACGATTAAAGATTGGGCGCTGGCTAATGTACGTGGAACGGTTCAAGCGGATATTCTTAAGGAAGATCAGGGGCAAAATACCTGTATCTTTTCAACAGAATTTAGTCTAAAAATGATGGCGGATATACAAGCTTATTTTATACGAAAAAAAGTGCGTAATTTCTACTCGGTGTCCATCTCTGGTTACCATATTGCAGAAGCAGGGGCTAACCCGATATCGCAATTAGCGTTTACCCTTTCGAATGGTTTTACTTATGTCGAAACCTACTTATCACGCGGCATGAAGATAGATGATTTTGCGGCAAACTTATCGTTCTTTTTTTCCAATGGAATGGACGCAGAATATACAGTGATGGGACGAGTGGCACGCCGTATTTGGGCCATTGCCATGCGCTTTAAGTATGGCGCCAGTGAGCGCGGGCAAAAACTTAAATACCATATTCAAACGTCTGGGCGATCATTGCATGCCCAAGAAATGGACTTTAATGATATACGAACAACGCTTCAAGCATTAATTGCAATTAACGATAATTGTAATAGTTTACACACCAATGCGTATGACGAGGCTGTTACAACGCCTACTGAGGAATCTGTACGCAGAGCGATGGCTATTCAATTGATTATTAATAAAGAGTACGGCTTAGCAAAGAATGAGAATGCACTTCAAGGTTCATTTATTATTGATGAGTTAACAGATTTAGTCGAAGAAGCCGTTTTACGAGAATTTGAACGAATATCTGAACGAGGTGGGGTGCTTGGTGCAATGGAAACAGGCTACCAACGTGGAAAAATCCAAGATGAATCCATGAATTATGAAATGCTGAAGCATACCGGAGACTTGCCCATTGTCGGCGTTAATACCTTTGAAAACCCAAATAAAAACACCATAGACACACCTATAGAGCTGGCCCGCTCAACTGAGCAAGAGAAGCAAAGTCAGCTATCAAGGTTGAATGCTAGGCAAGAAGACAATAAAGAGATGGCTACAAGCATGTTACTGTCATTGAAAAATGCCGTACAAAGTAATGATAATGTCTTCAATGTTTTAATGGAGGCCTCTAGATATTGTTCGCTAGGCCAAATAACAGATGCCTTTTTTGAAGTGGGTGGTGAATACCGGCGTAATATGTAGGCAAAACAAGTGCTTTAATAAGTATGAATTTATGGCATAAGTTTTGCTAATTTATTATTAACATCGGCAATATGGAAAAATAATGGATCTAGCAATTACTCTAAGCCAATCTGTTGGAACGGCTGCAACTAATGAACGGCCAGTTGATTCTTCAGGGGGCAGTGAATTCTCGAAGCACTTTGATGATAACGTGGAGCGTTTAGAAAAGCGGCAAACTAGGCAACCTAAAGAAGCTGATGCTGCATCAGCCTCGAGTAAGGAGGTGGTTGATGACACTCCTAACTCCTCTGCTGTAGCGGTGGAAGAAAAAACGAATACATCTCCAGATAATGCGCCTCCTGATAAGCTAGCGAAGGCGCCAGTAGATTTACCAGTTACTGCAGCTGATGTAATACCTTATGTTCTAGAGAGTGAACCGTTGGTATTAAAAGAGAGTGGCAATTTTTTACCGCCTGCGGAAAAATCTAAAAGTGCCAGTTTTTTGGAAGTGGAATCAATACTAGCTGATGAGATTAAAAATTTGGAGTCACTTGATCGGGTGCCGCCTGTTCTAACACAGGTACAACAAGCCAATGAAACCCCGAACCTTGGCGTGATTTCACGTAATACAACGCCCCAGTTAAAAGCTAATATTAACGGTTTAACACATGGTGAGCGGTTTTTAGCTACGTCAGCCAGTGCTGATCCGGATGCAAGGGTTGAATCTTTGGCACTGGCCAAAACATCCCTACTGGAAACGGCAGAATTGTCACCTAAGCCATTGTTCAATCCCTTGAATACCTCTCGGGTACTTAGTGGCAGTGATTCTGGCCTTGTACTGAATAACCAAGAGTTTCTAAGTAGTATGAACGGCCTACAACAGAGCTTAGGTGCAAGAAGCCTAGAAGGTGGTGGCGAAAAGCCTATGCTTAGTTTAGAGACCCCTATGAGCCATTCACGTTGGGGACAGGATTTTAACCAACGTGTTCAATGGGTAGTTAAGCAGTCCATGAGTGGTGCTCAAATCCGTTTGAACCCACAGCATATGGGCCCTGTTGAAG
>JAHRWG010000064.1 GCA_019090295.1 Cycloclasticus sp.
CTACACCCTAGTGTTCGTCGGCAGCGGCAGATGTGTATAAGAGACAGCCATGGTTATGGCTTTTCACAAGCGCCTTTCTATATATATGGAGGCATCCATTGAACCGTTTTTTTAAGCCTATTTATGCAAATCTTCAGGGTCACTTTCTCGCTTAAATTCGCCTTCTATAACGTCTGCGTCTCGATTAACGCCACGAAAACCCTGCCTATATGAGTCATTTGGTTGCGACGGATTTTGCTGTATAAACTTACTCATTATTAACATGAGCGCAAACTTTCGTCGTAAAGGTGGAATAAGACATACAAAGCCAATCGCATCGGTTACGAAACCTGGAGTCAACAGAAAAACGCCGCTTAGTAAAAGGACCCCACCTTCTATTATGTCCGTTGCAGGGATTTCGCCTCGTGCCAGACTCGCCTGAATACGTTGTATGGTTCTCATGCCTTGCACCCTTATTAAACCTGCACCTAAGAGAGCCGTTAACATAATCAAGCCTACGGTAGACAGCGCGCCAATAACACTACCGACCTGTATTAAGAAATAAATTTCAATAACAGGCACGGTGATGAACAGTAAAAAGAATAACAAGAAAGGATTTTTCATTTGAGCAGCTTACACAGGAACACCTCACTTGTAAAAGCACAGCCCCTAATCCACACGTAACATTATCTTAATCAAGCAACTGGATTAGCTTGTTAATAAGCGTTCTTCTGAGTTAACCTTCTACCCATTAAAAAACAAATGGCGCACTGATGAACTTGACCACAAAAGTACTAATTGGAATGATTGCTGGAATTATTATTGGGCTTATCATCAATTTAAGTCACTTAAACACGGCCCACTCGTTAATCAACTATTACTTAGTGGACGGCCTGTTCCATACGGTTGGTAAGCTGTTTGTAAATGCACTAAAAATGCTAGTGGTTCCTCTGGTTTTATTTTCCCTAATTTGTGGTGTTTGCGGCATTGGCGACATCAAGTTACTTGGCCGTATTGGCGGCAAGTCGTTTATTTTGTACCTATTAACAACTGCACTAGCGGTTGCGACAGCCATTGGTGCCGCTACTGTTTTTGACATTGGACAAGGCGTCCATTTAGTCACACAATCCAATTTTACCGGTAAAAGCGCGCCCCCTCTCACCGACGTACTGATTAACATTATTCCAAGCAACCCTATTCAGGCGATGGCCAACGGAGACATGTTATCCATTATTTTCTTCGCAATACTAACTGGCGTCAGCATTTTATTGGTGGGAAGAAAGGCCGAAGGTTTGGTAGAAACCATTGGGGTTCTCAATGAGGTCATGATGAAGATGGTTAATATTGTCATGTCAATGGCACCTTATGCCGTCTTCTGCCTGTTAGCAAAGACGGTGGCAGACTTAGGACTCGACTTATTAACCCAGTTAATCAGTTATGTGGCCGTTTTAATCGCTGTACTCCTCTTCCACTTATTTGTCACATTACAAACACTTCTATTAGTGCTGGGGCGACTCAACCCTATTATTTTTCTTAAAAAAATTCGTAACGCCCAAATCTTTGCTTTTAGTACCTCTAGCTCCAATGCCACCATTCCTGTTACGTTTAGAACAGTCACTCAACGGTTAGGTGTTGATAATTCTGTCGCCTCATTTACAGTACCTTTTGGAGCAACCATTAATATGGATGGAACGGCTATTATGCAAGGCGTTGCAACTGTTTTTATTGCTAATATATATCATATTGACTTGGGGCTTAGCGGCTATCTTACGGTTATTGCCATGTCCGTATTAGCGTCCATTGGTACAGCCGGTGTTCCGGGAGTTGGCCTAATTATGTTATCCATGGTCTTTGCTCAAGTTGGTTTACCGCTCGAAGGAATAGGCCTTATTTTGGGCGTGGACCGCCTACTAGACATGGTCCGCACAGCTGTTAATATATCAGGCGATGCAGTCGTTTCAGCTGTTGTGGCTAAAAGTGAAGGCAAACTTGAGCAGAGCACCTTCAACGATCCTAATGCGGGCATTTTTGACCTACAACAAACTCACCTTGATCAAGAAAGCGAAAAAGCATTAGCCGACATTATCCAGCAACAACAATCCAGTGAGCCTGGACGCTAAAAGATAATTTAACCCTTGAAAGTTTTTTGCCGCCTCACCGGTCTTTAAACACATGAATATACCCCTTAAGCTTAAGCGCTATTAAATGAACATAAAAGTCCTCGTCACTCTGTTTTTATTTTGCTTGACCCTAGTCTCTCTTGGCAACAGTTATGCTAGCAATGAGCAAAGTGAAGCCAGCCCTACCTCTTCGATAGCCACGAACCCATTGAATGCTTTGGGCAGTTTATTTGCTGGCTTCAAGGCACCTAACGATAATGAGTTACTTCAAGCTGATGAGGCATTTAGTTTTTCTAGTCAGCTAATCAATGCGCAACAAATACGTTTGACCTGGCGTATTGCAGAAGGCTATTACCTATATAGGGATAAAATAAACGTTACTGCACTCTCACCAAAGCACCTCCTTTTAGGCGATATTCAGTTCCCAAAGGGCACCTTAAAGCACGATGAATTTTTTGGGCAAACGGTTGTTTATCATACTGATTTAGTATTAATTCAACACATCACCCCTCCCCTAACAGACAGTGATAACATTCAGCTTAATATTGCCTTCCAGGGTTGTGCTGACATCGGTGTTTGCTACCCACCCATGAGCAAAAAAATCCAACTGTCACTTCCCACATCTACTCTACCAACAGCCAATGCAAGTCACTATGTATCTGAGCAAAACCAATTAGCGCAGTCACTAAGCAGTAATGCTTTATGGCTCAGCAGCTTAATATTCCTAGGCTCGGGTATATTACTCGCGTTAACACCCTGTGTTTTCCCTA
>JAHRWG010000065.1 GCA_019090295.1 Cycloclasticus sp.
CGGCTAAAAACCTTATAGTAATAATAGTTTAGCTAAGATATCTGATTGACTTTAAAACTAAAAATAAGTAATATGCGCAGTCTTTTTCAAGAAAGGGAATCGAGTATTTCCTTTCTATATACTAAACAATGCTTTAAACAGGAAGATCACCATGAAAAGAACATTTCAACCAAGTAATTTAAAAAGAGCACGTACACACGGTTTTAGATCAAGAATGGCTACAAAGTCAGGCCGTAAAATCATTAATGCACGTCGTGCTAAAGGGCGTGTTCGTTTATCAGCCTAACTGTTAAGGAAGTAGCCTTACATGCTTTTAGTAAGCAAGATAGGCTAAATACAGCGCCCGAATATGCAAATGTATTTAAGGGCGCTAAAAGAAGTACGGATGCCTTATTTACCGTTTTAGTAAAGGAAACCTCTGAACAAGGCGCTCGACTTGGCTTAGCGATAGCTAAAAAAAGTGTAAAAAAAGCGGTACAAAGAAACCGGATTAAGCGGGTTATTAGAGAAACATTTAGGCAAAATAAAAACCAGCTTAAAGCAGTTGATCTAGTCGTTCTTTGTCGGCATAACGCAGCACAGGCCAGTAAAGTAGAGCTTGCTGCATCCATCAAAAAACATTGGGCAAAACTAATTATTAATGAGTAAAGTCTTTATTTTAATCATTAAATTTTACCGCTTATTTATTAGCCCTGTTATTGCTAGTCGTTGTCGGTTTTACCCCACGTGTTCAGCGTATGCCCTTCAAGCATTTGAAGAATATAAACCGCATAAAGCATTATACTTATCAACTCATAGAATTTTACGTTGCCACCCTTTTTGCAAAGGTGGTGTAGACCCCTTACCCCTACCTAAAAAAAATCATGGATAATCAAAGAACCCTCCTTTTTGCAGCGTTAGCATTCGTCTCAGTTCTTATTTGGCAAGCTTGGCAAACAGATTATGCTCAGCCAACACTGCCAGCGACTGTTCAAACGGATCAATTGGAAGGAAATATAGCAGATGATGTTCCAAAGGCAGGATTAGAGGCTAATGTTTCAGTTAATAATCAGGCAGTAACACCAGCGAATGGTTTGGCGAAAAAACCTGAATTTATTCATATTTTAACGGATGTGTATGATCTAAAAATAAGCACCTTAGGCGCGAGTATTAGCCAACTACAGCTTCTAAATTATCCAGTAGAAAAGGGGCACGAAGAAGTCATTACTTTATTGAATGACGAGATGCCGAAAATATTTGTTATTGAGTCTGGATTAATTGCCGGCACAGGTGATAGCCCAAACCACCATGCGATATGGCAGACTGCTCAGCAGAGCTACACCTTAACAGGCGATACACTAAGCGTTCCTTTTACTTGGGTTAATGATAATGGTGTATCTGTAGTTAAGACTTACCTGTTTAAGAAGGGAAGCTATAAAGTTGATGTGCAAACACACATTACTAACCAATCAGTTTCCGATTGGCCGGTAAGAGAGTATATGCAGATAAAACGGAATGACTTTACAGAAGAGAAAGCCAATTCGTTTATTTATACTTATACCGGTGGCGTGTTGTATACAGAGGAAGATAAATATCAAAAAATTGACTTTGGTGACATGCAAGATGAAAACCTAAAGCGTGGCGCAACCAATGGCTGGCTAGGAATGATTCAGCATTATTTTGGTGTTGCATGGATTCCTGAAAGAGATAACCAATACCAGTATTATACTAAAGCACTTGATGGTGGCTTATATGTTATGGGCGCTTACTCGCCGAATAAGAGTATTCTTGCGGGTGAAAGTAAAGTTATTAATGCGACGCTATTCGCTGGCCCTAAAATTCAAGAGCAACTAGCAAGTACGGCCGAAGGCCTTATTTTAATGGTGGATTATGGAAAGCTAACGATTATAGCTGAACCCATTTACTGGCTTTTAAGCTTCTTTTACTCCTTTGTTGGTAACTGGGGGTTTGCTATTATTTTGGTCACGCTGACCATTAAGGCGCTTTTTTACAAGCTGTCTGAAAAAAGCTACCGTTCAATGGCGCACATGAAACTGGTTCAACCACGAATTGTCGCTTTAAAAGAGCGTCTTGGTGATGATAAGCAGAAAATGAACCAAGCGATGATGGAGCTGTATAAAACAGAAAAAATAAACCCATTGGGTGGCTGTTTACCGATTTTAGTTCAAATTCCCGTCTTTATTTCTTTGTATTGGGTTCTACTTGAAAGTGTTGATTTAAGACAGGCCCCTTTTATGTTGTGGATAGATAACCTATCTGCTGCTGATCCTTATTTTATCCTACCGGTTATCTACGGTATAACAATGTTCTTGCAACAGCGTTTAAACCCTGCGCCTGTTGATCCAATGCAAAAGAAAATGATGCAAATGTTGCCGATTATGTTTACAGGTTTCTTTGCTTTTTTCCCATCGGGATTGGTACTTTACTGGATTGTTAATAATGTGTTAACCATCTTGCAGCAAAGCTATATTATGAAACAAATAGAGTCGGCTGCAAAAAAATAGTGGCTTAGCGAATGGTAGACGAAAACGATACGATTGCAGCCATAGCGACGGCAAGTGGCCGTGGCGGAATTGGCATTATTCGTGTAAGTGGACCGAATACTCAGTTTATTTGCGAAGAAATTATTGGACAAGCATTAACGCCAAGGCAGGCTTATCTAAAATCGTTTAAAAACCCTGATCAGTCTGTATTAGATTCAGGATTGGTGATTTTTTTTAAGGGACCAGCGTCTTACACTGGAGAAGACACACTTGAATTGCAAGGACATGGCGGCCCTGTTATTTTAGACATGGTCTTGAAACGTGTGCTTAATTTAGGCGCTCGATTAGCAAGGGCTGGTGAGTTTACCGAACGGGCTTTCCTAAACAATAAGTTAGACCTAGCTCAGGCAGAGGCCGTGGCCGATGTTATTGATGCAGGGACCGAGCAAGCAGTCCGGTCGGCACAGCGTTCCTTACAAGGGGAATTTTCAAAGCAAATAGAAGCGCTACAGCAAAAAATTACCAACATTCGTTTGTATGTTGAGTCAGCCATAGACTTTAGCGATGAAGACATTGATTTTTTAGGTAGCGATGAACTGGCACTCAAATTAAGTAATACCAAGCAACAGTTTGAACATATTCAAAAAATTGCGAAACAAGGCAGTTTACTGAGAGAAGGCATGAGCATTGTGCTGGCAGGTAGCCCAAATGCGGGTAAATCTAGCTTATTAAATGCACTTACTCAAAAAGATACCGCTATCGTGACAGAAATAGCAGGTACAACACGCGATACGCTTAAAGAACACATTCAAATTGACGGGATGCCTCTGCATATTATAGATACAGCAGGTTTGCGCGACACAGATGATATTGTTGAGAAAGAAGGTGTTAAACGTGCTCATTCAGCCATCCAAAAAGCAGATAGAGTGCTATTAGTTATCGATGATAGAGAACGCGATGATTACTCTTACACAGAACGGCTGAAGTCAATTCCAGCATCCATACCGGTTAGTATTGTTTATAACAAAATTGATTTAACTGAGACCTCGGCAGGACTGTCTTTACGTGGAAAAGAACCAGTCATTAATGTGTCGCTGAAAACAACAGAAGGCCTAAGTGACTTAAGACAACACTTAAAAGAATGTATGGGTTTTCATACCGGAGAGCAAGGTGTTTTTATGGCTAGGCGAAGGCATTTAGACGCACTAAAGACATCAGAGCAGCTTTATTTGGCAGGTGTTCAGCAGTTTTCTGAACATCAGGCCGGTGAGTTATTTGCAGAAGATATGAGACAGGCTCAACGGGCCTTGTCGGAGATTACAGGTGCATTGACAGCTGATGATTTATTAGGCGAAATTTTCTCATCATTTTGTATTGGAAAATAAATATTAACGTTTAAAGGCCTTAATGGCGGTTATTAGCGGTTGAATGTCTGCTTTAGCATAGCGGCAATTCAAATAAGACTGGCGAACTGCGCTTAGTGGCTTAGACAGGGTAGGATCAACCTCAATAATTCGTTCAAAGTAGTGTTTAGAGGTTTCCCCTGGGTGTTTTTCGAAAAAATGGCGTTTAAGCCGCCGGCAGAAACGCAAGTAAACTCGTTGGCAAGGGTCTAATTTTAGGCGACTTATGCGGTAAATATAAAGTGTAACACTTACTAAAATAAGGGCTGCTAGAATACTGAGTGTCAGCATCATATCCTCCCAACCATTGATGCCAACAGTTGATAAAAACTGGTTCTGCACCTCAGGCCCATAAGCAAGTACACTATTTTGCCAATAATAATCAATGGTCAATGCAAGGGATTCTAATTGACGTAACCATAAAGATATCCCAGTCGGTGAGTCGATAAGAAACTTAACCTCATCTCCAAACTGTTGTTCATTATCCAGACTAAATTGAATACGTTCCGGTGCTATAGCGGCGGTTGGGTCGACACGCATCCAACCGATATTATCGACCCATGCTTCTACCCATACGTGGGCATCAGATTGGCGAACATCCCAAAAGCCCCCTACTTCGTTATAACGACCACCTAAATAACCAGCAACTAATCTAGACGGAATTCCAGCTGCTCGAAGCACCACAGCAAAGCTGGTTGCATAATGACCGCAAAAACCCTTTTTAGTATGAAATAGAAACTCACCAACAGGGTCTTGTCCTAAAGAAGGTGGTGTGAGTGTGTAATAAAAGTTTTGTTGATTAAAGTAGGATAACCCCTGGTTAATAACTTCAATACTAGAGGGGTTATTATGTTGCCACTGTTTAGCAAGCTTAAAAACCCTATCAACGGTAGTTGATGGTAAGGCTAAG
>JAHRWG010000066.1 GCA_019090295.1 Cycloclasticus sp.
CCAAGAGTTGTATGACCATTGATCGTTATATGCGAACCAATAACACTACCTGTTCCAATGGAAACATTCGCACCAATAACAGTATAGGGACCAATTGAAACGCCCTCATCGATACAAGCAGAAGGGTCTATAATTGCTGTTGCATGAATCACTTAGTTGATTCCTTTGAAGCGCACATGATATCGGCTGAGACAATCAATTCACCATCAACTTTTGCAGATGCTGAGAAAGACCAAATATTTCGTTTATTCCTTTTACAAATAGCCTCTATGATTAACTGATCACCAGGAACCACTGATTTTTTAAAGCGTGCATTATCAACACCAACTAAATAATACTCACCAAAGTCTTTGCCTTGGGCTGTTAGTGTTTTCATTGATAATAGGCCAGTCGCCTGGGCTAAGGCTTCCAAAATAAGAACGCCAGGCATAATAGGGTTATGTGGAAAGTGCCCAGTGAAATGCGGCTCGTTTATGGTCACATTTTTTACAGCCACTAAACGTTCACCAACTTCAAACTCAACGATCTTATCAATCATTAAAAATGGGTATCGATGGGGCAAAAACTTCATTACTTCCCTTACATCATCCATCATTACCTCTTGTTTTTTGAGACTTTAACAGTCCATTAATTTTTTTAGACAATTTATCTAATTGTTTGAAGCGCACAGCATTCTTAAGCCAGTCACTATTTTTTTGAAAGGGTGTACCTGATGAGTATGCCCCAGATTCTTTAATGGAATGCGTCACCATGGTCATTGCCGTAATATGAACACCATCCGCTATGCTTAAGTGCCCTACTAAACCTACCCCGCCAGCAAGTGTACAGTGCTGACCTACCTGGCTGCTACCGGCTATTCCTGTACAAGCTGCAATAGCCGTATGATCGCCAATAGTAACGTTGTGTGCAATTTGAACAAGATTATCAATTTTAACACCGTTGCCGATAATCGTATTATCTAGTGCGCCACAATCAATCGTGGTATTGGATACAATTTCTACGTTATTACCAATAATCACTTGCCCCAATTGTGGGATTTTCAACCAACCTTTTTTACGCCCTATTGGTACGTGGCCAAAACCATCAGCACCAATAACAGCTCCAGGATAAATAATAGCGTGGTCACCAATTTTGGTGCCGTCTAAAATAGAGACATTAGAAGCTACATCACACCCTTCTCCAAGGACAACATTATCGGCTATATAAGAACCTGGACCAATCCGTGTATCTTTGCCAAACCTTACATTATCTCCAATCACTACATTTGGAGCAATCGAGCAACCATCACTAAGCTTCACATTATCACCCAATGTAGCAGACGGGTGCACACCATCATTGACTACTTTTGGTGTATTAAGTAAGGTCGCTGCTTTCGCGTAAGCAAGGTAGGGGTTAGCAACAACCAACGCATTACTTGGGCAGTCATCCTGAAACTCTTTCGATAAAATAACAACCCCAGCACAGGTATTTTGTAAGGCTAGCGTGTAGCCTTTGTTATATATAAAAGAGAGTTGGTTATGTTGAGCCGACTCAAGCGTAGCACAGCTATCAACCAGTTGCTTTGGGTCACCAAACAACTCTGCATCAAGTTTTTGAGCTAGCTGTTGAAGAGATATTGCCACCAAAAATCAGTAATCCTTTATTTATTACTTAGACGATAAGCGACGTTGGATTTTATCTGTAATGTCTACCTTGTTACTGGTAAATACAACGCCATCATGTAGTACTAGGTCATACTTCTCTTCTTCAGAAAAGCTTTTAATCGCTTCAAAAACCAACCGTTGTAATTTACCCAGCTCTTCATTTCGTCTAAGGTTGAAATCTTCCCTAAACTCTTCTTGGTTTCGCTTCGCTTCACGTTTCTTTTCTAAAATATTACGCTGTAATTTACGAACTTCACCTTCAGTCATGAGGGAGCCGTCTCGGGCTAATTTTTCATCTAACTTCTTAATGGCTTTTTGGCTAGCTAAAAGCCGTTTGTTTCTGGGTGAAAACTCTTTTTCTAAGGCTACTTTAGCCTTTTCAGCATGAGGTGCTTTTTCTAAAATCCGTGCTACATTGACAAAACCTACTTTAATGTCTGCAGCCTGAACAGTCGAGATTAATAAAAGTGACAGTATAAAAGCGACTAGAGTTTGACTCAAAATTTTCAAAGTTATCTCCTAAATTAAATTAAATTAAATACCCGAGCCAAATGCGAATTGGAATGTCTGAACTTCATCATCCTCTTCATCATTAAGCGGTGTTGCTAGACTAAATGATAATGCACCAAAAGGCGACAACCATTTTGCTGATACGCCCACTGAATAGCGCAGATCATCAAAACTGACATCATCGACAAACACATTACCCGCATCAATAAATGTACTTAGGCGTACCGTTCTACTATCGGGCATAAATGGCACTGGGAAAATAAATTCCGCATTACCAACCAGTTTCACATTACCACCTTCTGGGTCATCAAAAATATCATTTGGCCCTAGTGAATTATCTTCAAAACCACGTACCGAGCCTTTACCCCCTGCATAGTAGTTTTCGAAGAAAGGCAATTCTTCCATGTCTCCATAGGCATCACCGTAACCAACATCTGCATTTAAGTACAACGTAGTATTACGAGTAACTGGGAAGTACTGCTTCTGGTTATAAGATA
>JAHRWG010000067.1 GCA_019090295.1 Cycloclasticus sp.
CATTAAGCACCTGTTTGGTCTCAAAACTATAACTTAGGTTTTTGACGTGTAATGAAGAGGCTGCTGACTTAGTCATGCTTTACCGCCACACCCCAAGGGTAGTGTCCAACGCGAATAGATTTTGTCACTGTCATTGTCGTTAGGTCTATAACGGATATATCATTGCTCAAACCATTCGTGGTATATAACTGCGAAAGGTCTGATGATAAAGCTAAATTCCATACACGTTGGCCAACCAGTAGGTACTTCTTAACCATCATGGTTTCCGAGTCGACAACCGCGACTCGATTAGCGGGGCCTAGTGCCACGTAAAGCTCATTTTTATACGGGTGAACCACCACACCAACTGGTTGAATTAAGGCCTTATCAACACCAGCTACCTTAAACTTTAGTGTTGCATCAATTTGCTGGTTGCTTACCTTTAGGCGCAATAATGAACCACCAATTTCTGAGCTAACAAATAACGTCTGACTATCCGCCGAAAAGGCAGCGGCTCGTGGCCGAGAGTCAACTAAGGTACTGGCCTTGACCGCCTGCGTCGCTGTATCTATCCAATGCACCATATTGCTGGTTTCAGTCGTACTAACAGCCCATTGTCCATTTGGACTGACCGCGATACCCTCCGGTTCTACACCCACTGGTATTATTGTCACCACCTCTTTACTGAGCACGTCTAGCACGGTCACTTGGCTATCCTCTTCATTCGACACATACATCCAGCGCCCGTTAGGGTGAAGAGCAAATGTTTCGGGGTCATCTCCAGAGGGTAACTCACCGATAATTGTCAGACTATCCAGGTCTAATATTTGAATACAATTATCATTACTAACGGCGACGTACAGTAGGTTCTGATTTTTACTAAGTGCTAACCCTCTAGGACGCTGCCCAACAGCGACTGTTTTCACTAAAGCGCCTTCCTCGGCATTAACAATAGCGATGGCATTATCTTTCTCTAAACTAATAAAAAGGCTATCTGCCCCATTCGCAGATGAAAAAAGCATCAAAATGGTCAGTAGTATTTTTTTACTCACGCTATCCCTATTCACTTGATTGATTAAGTTGACAATTCGATTCAGACTGATCGTAACCGAGTGTATCTAAATAGGTCCTAGGGTGCAAAAACTCTTTATAGGGCAACACTGCCACCATCGCTTCAGGTATCGCTAACAAAATAGGCTGACGTAACTGTTGATTCCATAATCTAAAGTTAAGCCTGACCCCTTTAAAACCAGCCAAGCTAAAATCGTCACTTAATAAATATTTTTTCAATACCGGTGACTCTCTACTTTGCGTTCGCGTGCTTGCCTCCCCAACGGCTCTTACCGCTAACCACGACGCATAATCAATGCCTGTCATCCAGCGATTTGCTTGTTTAAAGAAACGCTTCTGAATTTGCACACCTCCCCAGCGTTCATGCTTATGGTGCCAAGCAGTGGCAACCATACCTTGCGTGCCTGCCACCGGCCTTGGAAGCCAGGTGTTCATCAGCAAATAATCACCAAAAAAATCCGATGAGTTCGCGACCACGACCACGTCATAATCGGTTTCTTGAGTAAAAACAGCAATATCAGATTGTGTGGTTTTTCTTGAATTATGCTTATGCGGCCACATTTTCTCTTTAACGATGGAGAGGCCAAAACGTTTAGCTGATCGTTTAAGAGCATTGGAGTAAAAAATATCTTGAGGTGACTCGCCCCTAACAAGCAACCACTTTTTCCAGCGTTTTTTAAGCATAAACTGTGCTAACGCATCTGCTTTCATTGCATAACTTGGGGCCATATTAAAGACACTCCCTAGACAGTCTAGTTGCCTTAAATCATCATTTTCCACAGAGGCATTAAAAACCAACATATTTTGGATGGCCGCTTGCTTAGCGATATATTGCAATGTTTCAAGCGATAAGTTCGCCACAATATACTGAATGCCTTTATCGTGTAGCTCACCCACGACCTTGTCAATGCGAGGCCTTGTTAACTGCTCAACATGCGCCATTTGGAAACGCTGCCCAGTAAATGCACCCGTTGTATTATTATCCGCTATTGCTAACAACGCGCCTTGAACGCCCTCGTCAAGCAACTCAGGTGTTAAATTTGACTGCAACTTTTTAACGGCTAATGTTTCGCTTAGGTAAGCCAGTTTAATAAGCGATGGCTCTGCTTGAGCAAGGGCAAACAACAACCCTCCCATATAAACCAGCAGAAACCTTCTGAAAAAAAATAGCATCGTCGCCCTTATTGTTGTCGAGAAATTTAGTACCCTAAAAGCTTTACGCCCTTATCAGCATACATTATGGCTTATAGATGACACAATTCGAGGGTAAAAGGGGCTCTTATGCAAAACCTCATTTTAGAATAGAGTAGCACAGCCTCCATCTCCAAACTTATTTGCTAACGACAAGTCATTCTGCCTAAATAAAAAGCAAAAAAAAGGCGACCCATAGAGAGTCGCCAAAGAGGAGGAGAACATTGTCACTGAATGCGGTTTCAGAGCTGAAAGCCGCAGTAACAATGTGGAAAGAATTTTATACTGCTCCGCAGCATTTGTCAACATAAATCCTCTTTAATACTGATGTTTTAGTGTTTATATCTCCATCAATCGGCTATCATGCTTTATGAAAATTCCACACAGCTCCACTGCTCCCGCGTTAGATGTTATTGAGTCTCTTCCCGCACATTCAACTCGCCCTCCGATACTATTCATTCATGGTGCCAACATGTCTGCTTGGTGTTGGCGCGAGAAGTTTATGCCTTACTTCACAGCCTTAGGTCACCCTACTTATGCCGTTAGTTTACGCGGTCATGGCCAAAGTGGCGGTCAACATCAGCTAGCATCAAATAGTATTGCCGATTATGTAACGGATATTCAACGCGTCGTGAGTCAACTTGAAACACCACCTATTCTAGTTGGTCATTCATTGGGTGGGTTAGTGGTTCAAAAATACATTGAGCACCATACCGTACCTGCCTGTATTATTTTAGCCTCTGTCCCCTCTCAGGGCTTGTTACCTTCGCTGGTAGATCTGGCTTTCTATAACCCGGCTTTTTACACACAACTTAATTTAATCCAGTTTTTTGGCACCTGGTCATCTGCTGTTGATGTTGCCCGTGAATCCATATTTTCTGGGCACGTCAGTGATGATGTGGTTATTCGTTTTTGCGCCCAAATGCAACCTGAATCCCCTCGAGCCCTGCTGGACTCTTTATGGCTCGGCCTGCCTGCAAAAAAGAATCCTTTTCACTTACCCATGTTGGCCTTAGCGGCAGATGATGATGTCTTTTTTAAACCCGAGCACATCAAAGCAACGGCTGAAGAGTATGGCGCTGACTATATTAATATGAAAGAAACCAGCCATACTATGATGCTAGACTCTCATTGGCAAGACAGCGCTCAAGCGATGAATGAGTGGCTAGAAAAGCAAGCATTGAATGGCTGAGTAACTTAATTTCCCAGCCAGCTTACTTGAGCAAGCTTTTTACTTTGCCTTTCTCCACAATTGCGTGCAACTCTTTTAAAATAACGGATAACTGCTCAATGGCCATTTCTTTCTCCGCCTGTATGATGCCGACAAGGTGCAAATAACGATTAATATCGGCTTGATTGTCTTCAAGCCACCTTTCTATTTTTTTTGATACCGGCGCTTTTTTACTCGACAGTTTAAAAATCGATAACAATATCTCTCGATTTTCAGTGTATAAATCATCACGTAAAGCAGACCTTGCTAACGATTCCCAGTAATTCTTACGTGGCAACTGGGTAATAGACTGTTGAAGCCAACCAATTTGAAGCTTTTCATTAATTTCAAAATACGCTTGTTGAACCTCTCCTTCTTTGTGCTCAACTTGGCTTTGAACAGCAATAATATCCAAACAAGCAAAACTCAATTCTAGGCAACTCACCCTGTTAGACAAGGCTTCCCCAACACCAGAGGCTTGTAAAGCCTTCGCCTTCTCAGATGCTCTCGTTTGTATTTCTATCGATACCTGATCAAGCACTTTCGGATCAAAAGCGTCAATGGTCTCAGAAAACTCGTTGACGATCTCTTTAATGGGGACTAGCTCAGAGCGGTTACTATGTAGCCAGTACATACTACGCTCTATCAGTTTTCGTACATCTAACAGCATCGATACCTGAACATCTAAAGAAACCCTATTATCAAGCAACTCTATCTCATCCCAAAGATCAGATACCTTAAATATTTCACAGGCAATTTTGTATGTTCTAACAACCTCATCAATATTCGCACCCACCTCATCATGCATGCGGAAAGCAAACGATGGCCCTAATCGGTTAACCAAACTATTAACGAGTTGATTCACAATAATATCATCACGCAGGCGATGTTCATTGATAGCTACTGCGAAGGTATCCCTTAAATCTGATGGGAAGTAGCTTAACAAATCTTGCTTAAAGCCCGGGTCCTGCAACATACTTGTCCCGCTCATTAAATCTTTTAGCAGGATTTTGCTGTATGCAAAAATAACGGCTAACTCAGGACGAAACAACCCCTCGCCTTTTACCTTACGCTGCTCTATTTCTTCTTGGTTGGGCAGGTATTCAACATCTCTATCTAAACGGCCGTCTTGAACTAGTTTCTCAATTAATCGAGCGTGTACCTTCAACATCGATGGTGCTTGAGCCTCAACCATACTGATGGCCTGCGTCTGCAGGTAATTATTCCTTAAAACTAATTGGCTCACCTCACCAGTCATAGTCGCAAGCAAAGCATCGCGTTGCTTGCCGGTCATATCACCTTGTTCAACCACTTTATTGAGCAGTATCTTTATATTGACTTCGTGGTCTGAGCAATCAACACCGGCCGCATTATCGATCGCATCCGTATTAATTCGCCCAGTTTTTGCATATTCAATACGGCCCAGTTGAGTAAAGCCAAGGTTTCCACCTTCCCCAACGACTTTACAACGTAGCTCGTTTCCGTTAATGCGCAACGAATCATTAGCTCTATCCCCAACCTGGTCATTCGTCTCAAGACTCGACTTAGCGTACGTGCCAATGCCGCCATTCCACAGCAAATCAACGGGCGCTTTCAGCATCGTTTGAATTAACTCTGTGGGTGTTAATGACTTATTTGTAATACACAGTAGCTTTTGAACTTGCGGGCTTAGCTTTATTGATTTATCTGCTCTTGAATAAACTCCCCCACCTTTTGAGATTAGGCTAGCCTCATAATCTGACCATGTTGAGCGCGGCATATTAAATAAGCGCTGCCGCTCTTTAAAGCTAACCGCTTCATCCGGGTCTGGATCCAAAAAAATATGTAAGTGATTAAAGGCACCCACTAAACGAATTTTTTTAGACAGCAGCATTCCATTGCCAAAAACATCACCGTTCATGTCACCAATTCCAATAACATCAAAAGGCATGCTTTGAGTATCCACACCCATTTCTCTAAAGTGACGTTTTACCGACTCCCAAGCCCCTTTTGCTGTAATACCCATTTTTTTATGGTCATAGCCAACCGAGCCCCCTGAAGCAAACCCATCTCCAAGCCAGAACCCTTGCTCTTGAGCTAGTCCATTGGCAATATCAGAAAATGTGGCGGTTCCTTTGTCAGCAGCGACAACTAAATAAGGGTCATCAGCATCATAGCGGACAACTTTTTTAGGTGGGATCAGTTTTTCTCCCTTTAAGTTATCAGTAATGCCCAGTAACGCTCCTATGAAGATACTGTAGCAATCAACAACCTCTGTCATCATCTCATCACGACTTAAGCCATCTAAGGGGCGCTTTACAATAAATCCACCTTTTGCCCCAGTTGGGACGATCACCGCATTTTTCGACATTTGTGCTTTCATTAAGCCCAGCACTTCTGTTCTAAAATCTTCTTTTCTATCCGACCAGCGTAACCCCCCTCTTGCCACAGCCCCCCCTCTTAGGTGGACTCCTTCAACTCGTGGCGAGTAAACAAAGATTTCAAATGTTGGTCGTGGTGATGGCAGGTCACTAATTAGGGCTGGATTTAGTTTAAATGATATAAAAGGAACCCCTTTTGAATCGACCTTTTCTTGATAATAATTTGTTCGAACTGTTGCTTGGATAAGGTTTAAGTATCGACGTAATATTCTATCCTCGTCGAGTGAGGCTACTTGTTCTATTTCAGCCAGTATCAGCCCTGATTGATTAGCCAGTACATCCTCGCTAACCGTCTTTTTGGGGTTGAATTTTTGCTCAAAAAGAGCAACTAACAACATGCTTATTTTAGGGTTACTGTGTAAGGTTTTTTCCACATATGCTTGGCTAAACGTTGCACCTGTTTGCCTCAAGTACAAGTAGTAAGCACGAAGCAGCATGATTTCTTTCCAGTCCAAATGTGCCTTAATAACCAATTGGTTAAAACCATCATTTTCAACTTGGCCTAGCCATACTTTCTTAAAAACAGTTTGAAAGCTCTCTTTTATTTGCTCGATATCCGGCAGCACTTCATTATAAATTAACCCGAAGTCATGTACCCAATACCCTCCGCCCGTTTGCTTGTCTACAATCTCGAAAGGCCGCTCATCAAATACTGTCACGCCCATATTTTCTAGTACCGGTAACGTTTGTGATAGCGGCGCAGGTGCGTCCTTATTAATTAACTTAAACTGTAACCCTTTGCCATGAGATTCAATCGGTTGGTAGAGAGACATTTGAATAGAGTGCTCGGCATTCTGGTTTAAGCTTTCAATTTTTTCAATATCTGCTACTGCAAAGCGTGCGGGGTAGTTTTCTTGGTAAGATGCATTAAAACCCTCACCATAACGGGTGAATAGTTGTTTCCCCGTTTCATCACCCATTGTAAGCGTTAACGCTGAACACAAGTCATCCTTCCAGTCGCGTAATATATCAATAATTTCTGCTTCCATACTGTCAGCATCGACATTCTTTTTCCAACCTAACGGGGTGTGAATAGTAAAGTGTACACGCGCAAAAATTGATTCGCTAAATTCAACATTAAAGTCAATGTCCTCTGCGCCCAACTTACCGCATATAACCTGTTCCATTTTCTTTCTAACACCTGTGTGATACTGATCCCTTGGCACATAAACTAAAATGGAAACAAATCGCCCATATAAATCGGTCCTTGAGAATAAGCGTATCCGCTGCCGCTCCCTTAATTGCAAGACACCCAGTGCTAGATTTAAAAGCTGTTCATCACCGGAATGGAATAGCTCATCACGGGGCAGTCCTTCTAAAATGTTCATTAATGAATTACCACTATGGCTATTGGCTTTGAATGCGGACCGAGCGAGAACTTTATTAATTTTTTTCCTAATCAAGGGGATATCACTAATCTTCACATGGTAGGCACTTGAGGTATAAAGCCCTAAAAACCGGTACTCACCGATAACCTCCCCCTCAGCATTGAATTTTTTTACCCCTACATAATCCATATATGCTGCTCGGTGAACGGGTGATTTTGTTGTTGCCTTCGTCACAATCAAAGGGCAGGGTTCACACATAAACGTACAATTTTCACTACTGACAGGAATCACATCCATCTCGGGTATGGGGGCTAATTCATCCCTTAAGATTCCACTGCCAGAATTTGGCTGTATTTTGAATCCGCCATCTTTGTCACCTTGTATAAACTCATATTCACGGCTGCCTAAAAAGATAAAGTTATCGTCTTTTAACCAACTTAAAAACTCGAGTGTTTCGCTTACTTCTTGATCCTCTTTTTCTGGAAAGAATTGCTTTAAAGTGCTGATCGCCTCATCTAATTTACCTAGACTGGTTTTCCAGTCATCTGTCACTGCAGCACAGTTTTTAAGAACAGTGATGACCTCTTCTTTTAAACTATCTAACTTATTGCCATTACTGCTTTGCCGAGTGACTTCAAACCTAAGAAAAGATTCCGCGCAGGCATCATGAACACCCTTCGCTTGACTCAGGACACCTTTACTATCTCTCAATAAATTGATAACGGGGTGGACCACCAAGTGACAGGTTAAACCAAGCTGGTTTATTTTCATGGTTAACGAGTTAACCAAGTAAGACCGGTCTTTCGTCACTATTTCAATCACCGTATAAGGCGACTGCCAACCATGTGTTTCAAAGTCAGGGTTGTAGACACTTACACTGGAGTCGTTAGCTAACCTGGTTTGACTTAAGTTCCAATGCGAAACAGCTGCGCCATATAAGTCTTCTAACTCTCTAGATGCCAAATCTTCTAAGGCTACGTCTCGATAGTATTCAGACATAAAGCGATTCATGAGCTCGGCTTCAGTATTATCAAAACGAACATCAACAATTTGCCCTAATTGCTTGAAAATTTGTTTTTTTTCTACGGCTAATCTTCTCACTCGCTATACCCCTAAATTGGTTAGTTACTTTTACAGTATAGGGTAATTTTATTTTTATGCTTTTTGTCTAGTGCCGGACTTCCTTACCTAGAGATAAAGGATGCTCATACGCTAAGTTTTTTATGCCGCGAGTGTGTTTATTGTTTATTTTGTTTAGTGATAAAGCGATTAAGTTGCTGTTTATTTTCTTGATCAAAGGTTGAAAAGTTGACATGGAACCGATAAGTATCTTGGGCGAGCCTATAGTAGGACTTTATCCCACAAGTGGCTTCAAAGCGTGCATCCATATCACCCATATCAAATTCCATTGCTAGTAGAATGGGTGCTGACGGGTCTGGCTGATAATTATTGGGCACGATACTCTGCGCTGTTAAGTGGTCACACATAAACCGTGCGCCGCCAATAGAGACGTTGTCTAGTTTTACGATTAACTCAAGACCCTCACTCGTTTTCAAGCTTGCGCTCTGCTGAGTGTCAAACCGGACAAATTTACGCATTTCGAGCATCATTAAACCTTTTAAAATTTTAGTGTTTCATCACTGGGTCAATACAACTATAATCTACAAGCAAAAAAAACAAGCATTAAGTTAATGTTTTGCCTGCAAACCATTCTATCTTGGCCACAAGCAATGGGCAACACGCTGTCTGTTCATTAATATGAACATCGCTTTTAGCTTGCCCATCAATCATGCCAAGACTATCATTTATTATTTGATTCATTGAGTAGACAATTGAAAAAAGCTTTCCTACTATTCATATTCCCCTTCCTCTACAGTTTTTCTGTTCAGGCCAACGACGCGCTTCGCTTGGCAACAACTACCAGCACTGAAAACACTGGCCTTCTTGCTACTTTAATACCCGCCTTTAGCCTTGAAACCGGCATAAAGGTAGACATTATTGCTGTCGGTACAGGCAAGGCTTTAGAGCTTGCAAGGCGTGGTGATGCTGACATTGTTATGGTTCACGCTAGGCAAGCAGAGGATATTTTTGTTGCTAGAGGGTTTGGGGTTAATCGGCGCGACCTTATGGAAAATGATTTTATTTTAGTCGGCCCAAGTAGTGATCCCGCCCTAATTAGAGGGCAAAATAATAGCTTAGCGGCATTAAAAAAAATAGAAGAAAGCCAAGCCATTTTTATTTCACGTGGTGATAATTCTGGCACCCATAAAAAAGAGCTATCCCTATGGAAACACGCTGACCTTAAACCAGCTGCTCACTGGTATAAGGAAGTTGGCCAAAGTATGGGGAAGGCATTATTAATGGCCAATGAACTATCCGCTTACACCTTAACCGACCGAGGCACTTGGTTAGCCTATCAAGATAAGCTATCACTCCAACTATTAAGTGAGGGCGGCGTTTCATTGAAAAACCCTTATGGCATTATTGCTGTTAACCCTGCCATACACCCTAACATTCAATACCGTAAAGCCATGTCTTTAATTGCTTGGCTTACTGCACCTGTTGGACAACAGTTAATAGGCTCTTTTAAACGAGATGGCCATCAACTTTTTTACCCGACCGCGATCAAAGATACCGTCTTAAATGAATGACCTAAATCAAGCTACAATTAATGCTTTTCAATTACTCTTGTCTGGTAACTCGGGCATCTGGGAAATCATTTCACTGTCATTTAGTGTCTCGCTTAGCGCTATTCTCATCGCCTCGCCGTTCGCGCTTATTATTGCTTTTTTTCTAGCTTTTTTTCAATTCCCTGGTCGACGAATACTTATTTCTGTCTTTAACACGTTCATGTCTGTACCTGCAGTCATCATTGGTTTAGCACTCTATTTACTATTGTCTAGAAGCGGGCCTTTTGGTGATTTACAGTTATTATTTACCAGTAAGGCAATGATTATTGGCCAAATCCTCCTAAGCTTCCCTTTGCTTGTTGCAATGGCCCATGCATCATTTCAGGCTGCCGACCGACGCGCATGGGAAACGGCTATTACCCTTGGCGCCAAACCATACCGTGCTTTTTTTACGCTCGCTCATGAGGTTCGCTTTGGTTTGATTGCTGCTGTTGTTGCTGGCTTTGGGCGTGTCATCGCCGAAATTGGCTGTTCTATGATGGTAGGCGGTAATATTCTTCATGCTACTCGAAATATCCCAACGGCCATTGCCCTAGAGACAAGCAAAGGTGAGTTTTCTCATGGTATTGCCCTTGGTATCGTTTTACTGGTGTTAGCCTTAGGCTTAAATGCAGGCGTATCTATGGTTCAAGGCAAAGGAGGATTGCATTCATGAGTAACTTAATTAGCTACAAAGATATTTCTATCTCTCTGTCTGGGCGGTTAATTCTAAGCATTGATCAGTTAGCCATCCCTTTCCGCCAATGTACACTATTGACAGGACGAAACGGTTCAGGAAAGACAACCTTACTCAAAATAATGAGCGGCCTATTAAAGCCTGATTCTGCCCATATTGCGTACCAAGGCCTAAACCTTTCATGGCGACAAGCCAAACCTTATATTCAGAAAGATATTATTTATTTACACCAGCAGCCTTACCTATTTGATTCCACGGTATTTAATAACATTGCCTACGGTCTTTACCGTAATGGTGAAAATAAAACATCTGTGCATAAGAAAGTTAATCAGGCTTTAGAGTGGGCCAATTTATCGCACTTAGCTCATCAGCCAGCCAACAGTCTATCTGGCGGGGAGAAGCAGCGCGTTGCCTTGACCCGAGCACGAATTTTATCCCAGAGTTTATTATTACTCGACGAACCCACTGCCAGTATGGACTCTGAGTCAAAACAGCAAACGAGCTTATTACTTCAGCGTCTTAATGCCGAAGGGTTAACCATTATTATTAGCAGTCACGAGTCACACACAGTGAGTCACCTTATCGACCGACATTTACACCTTGAAAATGGGCGTATGACAGAAATCAATAACGCCTCTCAAAATAACAAGGTCACGCCTTTTAAAACGACAAAAAATACCCTTACCAATGAATAGGATCAATAAAAAACCAAGCTGTGCTGATGAGCAGGAATCCGACACATTAACTGTTAGCCAAGCGTTAAGCTACATGCTGAATGCTGTTGAAGAAAAA
Organism: Cycloclasticus sp.; assembly: GCA_019090295.1. GTDB lineage: Bacteria > Pseudomonadota > Gammaproteobacteria > Methylococcales > Cycloclasticaceae > Cycloclasticus. The sequence goes on from JAHRWG010000067.1 coordinate 11,358, forward strand.
AATAGCAATGAGCTTATTCACTTAAGTACCGCCGTTGACAGGGTATTAGGCGCGCCGATAATTTCTAGCATAAATGTTCCCTCACACTGTAACTCGGCCGTTGATGGGTATGCTATTCGCTCTGAGGACCTTCCACGTCATGGAGAAATAACCCGCTTACCTATCGTGGCTCAAGTTGTTGCGGGACATCCTTACCATGG
>JAHRWG010000005.1 GCA_019090295.1 Cycloclasticus sp.
CTAACGGTTCGCGTGTTAGATAGAACAAGCCTTATTTTAGATATTTTTGCACAAAGAGCACAATCATTTGAAGGTAAGCTTCAGGTGGAATTGGCACAGTTGCAGTATTTATCAACACGATTAGTCAGAGGCTGGACTCACCTTGAACGCCAAAAAGGTGGGATTGGGCTTAGAGGGCCGGGCGAAACACAGTTGGAAACAGACAGACGACTCATTGGTCAGCGAATCCGGCAAATTAAGGGTCGGTTGAAAAAAGTTGGCAAGCAGCGTGATCAAGGGCGACGCAGCCGACAGCGTACTGATACACCAACCGTATCATTAATTGGTTACACCAATGCGGGAAAGTCAACGCTGTTTAATACCTTAACCAACAGCACGGTTCATGCTGCTGATCAGCTATTTGCTACCTTGGATCCGACGCTTAGACAGGTTAAATTACCCGACTACGGTGAAATAGTATTGGCCGATACGGTTGGCTTTATTCAAGACTTGCCTCATGAATTGGTCGCTGCTTTTAAATCGACACTTCAGGAAACAATTGAAGCAGACCTTTTGCTACATGTGGTCGATGCAAGCAGCCCGAATAGGCTTGAGCAGATAGCAGAGGTGAATAAGGTGCTAAAAGAAATTGGTGCCGACAATACGCGCCAATTGATGGTCTACAATAAAATAGATTGCATGGAGAGTGTTGAGCCACATGTAGACCTTAGTGAAAATGGCCAGGTGGCAGCGGTATGGTTATCAGCCATTAACAAAGAAGGGGTTGATGCGTTACTAAGCGCGCTATCGAAAGAGTGTCATGTAGGAAGCGTAAGGAGAACGGTTACGTTGACACCTTCGCAAGCAAAACTGCGAGCTCGCTTGTTCACGCATGCAGAAATCATCTCTGAAGAAGTGCAAGAGAATGGCAACTGGGTATTGGATATTAATATGCCGAATAAATTCGTCTACTTATTAGATGAACTGCCTTCGGACTAGTCAATTACTGCTTGCTTAGACCTACTTAGACACCTACAATTAGCGGTTCAGAAAGATCAATTCAAATTGAGGTTTTAGCTATGTCTTGGGATGACTCAGGTAACGATAAAAACAACAAGAAAGATCCGTGGAGTGGGCGCAAAAAAGAGCAGGCACCACCTGATCTTGATGAGATGGTGCGATCATTACAAAATAAGTTTGGCGGACTTTTTGGCGGCGGTAAGGGCGGTAAAAAAGAGACGGGTGAAGGCCCCTCCATGTCAGCTTTTATTTTATTAGCAGTCGTTGCCGGCATAATCTGGTTAGCGTCAGGCATATACATTGTCGATGAAGGTAACAGAGGCGTGGTATTAAGGTTTGGCGAGTATAACGAAACAACGATGCCTGGACCGCACTGGCGTTTCCCTAAGCCCATTGATAATACCATTATCATAAATGTGGACCAGCAACGATTTGTTGAGATAGGTTATCGGTCGGGGATGGGGCAGCAAACGGGAACATCAGTAAGAAAAGAAGCACTGATGTTAACGAAAGATGAAAATATTATTGATGTGCAATTAGCGGTGCAATATACCGTTAAAAATGCTCAGGATTATATTTTTAATATGCGTGGTCCTGACATGACGTTAAAACAAGCAACTGAAAGTGCATTAAGGGCAGTTGTTGGTAAAAGCAATATGGACTTTGTATTAAAAGAAGGCCGTGCAGAAGTAGTGGCGGATGTTGAAAAAACATTACAATTAATGTTGGATGATTACGGAACAGGAATTTTAATCTCATCTGTAAACTTGGTTGAAGCTCAACCACCAGAAGAAGTTCAGGGCGCCTTTTCAGATGTGGTGAAAGCACGAGAAGATAAAGAACGTTTTATCAATGAAGCACAGGCTTATTCAAATGAAGTCGTGCCAAAAGCTCGAGGTGCAGCCTCACGTATAGTGCAAGAAGCCGAAGCCTATGAGCAACGAATTGTTGCCGAAGCCCAAGGTGATGCATCACGGTTTGAGCAATTACGTGTGCAATACGAAGCAGCACCAGAGGTGACACGCGAGCGTTTGTACCTTGAAACAATGGAAACGGTGTTAGGGGATTCACATAAAGTTATCATTGATGTGAAAAATGGCAACAATATGATGTACCTACCCATTGATAAACTAATGGACTCATCAGCTTCTAAGTCAGCAACAGCTAATCGCTTTACAACATCAACCGATAACGTTACCCCTACAAGTGCAGGGCGAACGACAAGCTTAAGAGATAGAACTGAGAGGGGAAGATAATGAAAATTAATCCAATGATATTAATTGGCCTAGTCGTCGTTTTTTTGGTCGGTTCTATGAGTCTGTTTACAGTGGACCAGCGTGAAAAAGTGATCGTTTTTAGGCTTGGTGAAATTGTAAGAACAGACGTGACGCCAGGTCTTCATTTTAAATTTCCGTTCATCAATAATGTTCGAAAATATGATGGCCGGATACAAACACTTGATTCTAGGCCTGAACGTTTTTTAACATCAGAAAAGAAAAACGTTATTGTTGATACGTTTGTAAAGTGGCGTATTGCGAATGTTGGTAAATTTTATAGGGCAGTGGGCGGTGACCCTCGCCAAGTGGATACACGGTTAAATCAATTTGTTAAAGAAGGAATGCGAGCAGCCTTTAGCCAACAAACGATTAAAGAGTTAATATCAACGGGGCGAGAAAAGATTAGATCTGGCTTAGTTGAAGATATCAATGCGCTAGGTGAAGGCCTTGGTATTACCATTGTTGATGTTCGAATTAAGCGAATTGACCTAGCCGAGGATGTTAGCTCATCTGTATTTAAACGAATGGAGTCTGAGCGAGAAAGAGTTGCTCGTGATTTCCGCTCAAGAGGCAAGGAAGCAGCTGAGAGAATTCGAGCTGATGCTGATAAGCAAGGTGAAATTATTCTTGCAAATGCATATAAAGAATCTCAAGAGTTACGTGGTAAAGGTGATGCGATATCAGCTAAAACCTATGCAGATGCTTATAATCAAAATAAAGAGTTTTTTGGCTTTTATCGTAGTCTAAATGCGTATCGTAAAAGCATGGGTTCTGGTCAAGACCTCATTGTTTTAGAGCCGACATCGGACTTCTTTAAGTACTTTAAAAGCGAAGCAAAACAATAATATAAATTAAAGGTTATTTATGGCTTGGCAAGACCTGTTTTCAGCCATAGCACTGGTGTTTATTATAGAGGGCTTACTGCCCTTTATAAGCCCAGCCTCATTGCGAAAGACCTATAAACGAATAGCCGATATGCCCGACCAAGTGGTTAGGATCACTGGTTTTATGAGTATGATTCTAGGTGTTTTACTACTCACTTTTGTACGCTAATCAACAAATAATGACTATGACCAATAAAAACACTTGGATGCTGCCCGAAGGAATAGATGAATTACTTCCTGATGGCGCAATGAAAATAGAGCATATTCGACGTGATTTGTTAGACCTTTTTAAGGGTTGGGGGTATCAATATGTTATACCTCCAATGGTTGAATATTTAGACGCTTTATTGACAGGGACGGGCAGTGATTTAGCCCTTCAAACCTTTAAGCTCACCGACCAAATAAGTGGTGAAACCTTAGGCCTTAGAGCAGATATGACACCTCAAGTGGCACGCATGGCTTCTAAGCACTTGCATAAGAAAGCGCCTGTTAGGCTATGCTACTTAGGCTCTGTTTTACAAGCTAGAGGTTCCAAAATTGAAAAGTCACGTAGCCCTATTCAGGTCGGGGCTGAAATTTATGGTAGTCAGCATGTGAAAAGTGATGTTGAAATTGTTCGCTTAATGCTTGAGACACTCGCATATGCTGGCGTTCAAGATGTCCACTTAGATTTGGGTCACGTGGGTATATTTAGAGGCCTAGCTAAAAAAGCAAACTTATCAGCAGAACAAGAGTCTGAATTATTCGATGTCCTACAACGAAAAGCAACGGATGAAGTAAAAGAGCTTTTAGCATCTTATGCTCTGGATAAGGCGTGGCAGACGGTGTTTTTTAAGTTGCTAAGTTTAAATGGTGACATTGATGTGCTCGATGAAGCAAAGAGCGATTTAAGCTTAGGTGGAGATGACGTACTAGAAGCCATTGATCAACTACAGCAGTTGGCGAAAATGCTTAAAAAAATCTACCCAGCTTTGCCGTTATACTTCGACTTAGCAGAGTTACGGCACTACCAATACCAAACAGGGATAGTCTTTGCTGCCTTTGTGCCTGGTTTTGGTTCGGAAGTAGCACGCGGTGGTCGTTATGATAATTTTGTAGGACATGGAAGTGACTCCCTTGCAGCAACCGGTTTTAGTGCAGACCTTAAAGTTATGTCACGGTTAAGCCAGCTTAATGATCATCAAGAAGAAGACATTATTTGGGCACCAGACGATGCAGATGTAAAGTTGCATGAACTAATACGTGAGCTAAGGGTTTCAGGCGAGATTGTTGTTCAGGCCTTGCCTGATGATCTCGAAGCACCTAAACATACTAGAAAGTTGGTCAACGTTTCTGGCCAGTGGCAATTAAGTGACTAAGCTCGCTTTCACATAGATTAAATAGCTAAATAGAGATTATAGAATGGGAAAAAATGTTGTCATAATTGGCACTCAATGGGGTGATGAAGGCAAAGGAAAGTTAGTCGACTTGTTAACTGATAATGTTGCAGCCGTCACACGTTTTCAAGGTGGTCATAACGCAGGCCACACCCTCGTAATCGGTGATAAAAAAACGGTACTACACCTTATACCATCAGGGATTTTACGCGAGAACGTAACATGTCTAATCGGTAATGGTGTTGTATTGTCTCCACAGGCACTGTTAGAAGAAATGGCCGTACTAGAAAAGGCTGGGGTGAAGTTAGACGGGCGGCTGCGTATCAGTGAAGCGTGCCCACTTATTTTGCCTGTACACATCGGCCTAGACTTGGCACGTGAGCATGCACGCGGCAATAAAGCCATAGGCACGACAGGCCGTGGCATTGGTCCAGCTTATGAAGATAAGGTTGCACGAAGAGGGATTAGAGCAGGTGATTTGTTAACACCAGTTGTGTTTGCAGAAAAACTTAAAGAATTACTCGATTACCATAACTTTGTATTAAAAAATTATTTTGATGCAGAGACATATGATTTCCAAACGGTCTATGACGCAGTGATGCTTCAAGCTGAAACAATTAAACCCATGTTGGTGGATGCTGCAGATGTTCTGCATAAGCTTTCAGAGGGGGGCGAAAATATCTTATTTGAAGGGGCTCAAGGGGCCTTACTGGATATTGACCACGGAACATACCCTTACGTAACCTCCTCTAATACGACTGCCGGTAGTGCAGCCAGCGGTAGTGGAATGGGGCCGTGTGATATGGATTATGTTTTAGGGATTACCAAAGCCTATACTACGCGGGTTGGTAGTGGTCCATTCCCAACAGAGCTAAATGATGAAGTAGGGCAGTATCTCGGTGAAAAGGGGCATGAATTTGGCGCGACTACTGGACGAGAAAGACGTTGTGGCTGGTTTGATGCTGTTTCACTTCGCCGTTCTGCCAAAATAAACAGCTTAACGGGTATTTGCTTAACAAAACTTGATGTGATGGATGGCTTAAAGGAAGTTAAAATTTGTACTGGCTATAATTTAGATGGTGAAATTATTGACGTACCACCTATTGGCGCTGAAAAGTATGCGCGGTGTGAACCTATTTTTGAAGTGATGCCAGGCTGGGAAGGTAAAACTGAAGGGCGTAAATCAATAGAAGGGTTTCCTGTTCAAGCAATGAATTATATAAAACGCTTAGAAGAATTGGTTGGCGTGCCGATTGATATTATTTCAACAGGGCCTGAACGAACAGAAACCATTATTCTAAAAGACCCATTTAAGTTGTAAGTTAATAAGCATTTAAGTAAAAAGCCCTGCTGGTTTAACTAGCAGGGCTTTTTTTTGTCTATTAAAAGAGATTTTAGGTTTCCTTATCATTTCTAATTAATGTTAGAAATGATAAGGTTGATGATCTATTAGAAACAACGGGTTAGGCAAAAGATGAACGACTACAATAAAGAAAAAGAAACGTTTAATTTGCAGGTTCCTGAACTCTATAATTTTGCTTATGATGTTGTTGATAAACGGGCGAAAGAGGCAGATAAGCTGGCATTTATCAGTGTCGATGAGACAGCCAGCGTGATAAAGCACTATTCGTTTAGTGATATAGCTAAAGTATCAAGCAAAGTAGCTAATGGCCTACAGCGAGAAGGTATAAAAAAGTCCGACTTAGCCTTTGTAATGATGCCACGAATTCCAGAGTGGTATGCCATTATGCTGGGTTGTTGCAAACTAGGTGTTGTGACGATGCCAGGTACCAACCTGTTAACTGCTAAAGATATCGAATACCGAATTAATCGCTCACAAGCGAGCATCGCGATTGTGAGCGAGGACAATGCCGATAAAGTTGATGCGATTAAGGCAAATTGCCCAAGCCTTAAAACACTGCTCGTCATCGGCCAAGAGAGAGAAGGCTGGCAGAATTATGAAGGGCTTGTTCATGGCTGTAGCGAAACATTTGATCGGGCGAGCATTGAACCCTCAAAAGCGACAGATTTAATGATGATTTACTTCACCTCTGGGACAACGGGTATGCCCAAAATGGTGCCGAGGGATATGGCTTATGCCCATGCACACACAGTGACGGGAAAATTCTGGATGGATCTGAATGAAGATGATGTTCATTGGACCTTATCTGACACCGGCTGGGCCAAAGCAGCTTGGGGAATGTTATTTGCCCCCTGGCAAATGGGGGCTGCGATGGTTTTATTTGATGGCCAAGGGTTCGATCCCGAGCAGCACCTACATTTAATAGAAAAACTTGGTGTGACAACATTTTGTGCGCCTCCAACTGTGTACCGCTTGTTTGCGCAGATGGATTTATCAACGTTTAAGCTAAATTCAATTCGGCATGCACTAGCAGCTGGTGAACCGCTTAACCCTGAAGTGATCAAGGTTTGGCGTAAAGCGACGGGCGCAGACGTATATGATGGCTATGGTCAAACAGAAACCATTAATATTGTTGCGAATTACCCTTGTTTGCCCGTTAAACCAGGCTCCATGGGGAAGCCAGTACCTGGAGTTGATGTGGATATTGTAGATGAACAAGGTGAGCGTGTTGGTACTGATACAGTAGGACACATTGCAGTTAGGTTAACCGAGCCTTTACAACCAGGGTTATTTGCAGGGTATTGGAAGGATGATGAAGCAACAGCAAAGTGTTTTAAACATGGCTGGTACTATACAGGCGATACGGCAACTGTCGATGCAGATGGGTATTTCTGGTTTGTAGGTCGTTCGGACGATATTATTA
>JAHRWG010000353.1 GCA_019090295.1 Cycloclasticus sp.
CACCCTAGAGTTCGTCGGCAGCGTCAGATGTGTATAAGAGACAGATTAAGCATCAGTGCGTAACCGGTTCATCCCCACGCTTGTGGGGAACGCTATTGGTGATGCTGTGATGTTAGGTGATAACACGGTTCATCCCCACGCTTGTGGGGAACGCTCGTTGCTAGCAGCCAAGTCTGCAAGCTTCCACGGTTCATCCCCACGCTTGTGGGGAACGCACTCAGGCTTAACAACTGAACTCACAGGCAACCGGTTCATCCCCACGCTTGTGGGGAACGCAATAACCTCCGCAGCGTACCGAGATTTACCAGCGGTTCATCCCCACGCTTGTGGGGAACGCTCTTATTGTACATAATTGATTTACCGAGTAATTTTAGACCAGTTACTGGTTACCAAACAATAAGGTTAAATTTATATTATTTTGTTAAAGATCATTTTCATCGTCTATAGGCAAAAATGAAACCATTCTTAGCCCATCTAAATCGACTGGAATTCGCCTGTTTTCACCCAATGTTTGAAAATCAAAACCTGACTCTGTATTTGTTGCCCATGCCATAACAATATTGCCATCTTCTTGTTGCTGCTGGCATTGCTGCCAGATCATTTCTCGCACACGCTGTGATAAATCACCTACATATACACCTGCACGAATCTGTAATAACCAAATCGCAAGCCGACCTCTCAACCTAGGTGGTATTGCTTCTGTCACAACAACTGTCATGGCCATAATTTAATCATTTCGATGCCCTTCATCGCCAATACCTTTTGCTAATGGAATTGCTGGTGGCACGGATTCTTTAGGTGGCTTAGGCGGAGAAATATCACCTGCAGCTAGGACATCTTCAATCAATGGAATGATTTTTTTCAGTATTTTTTGCTCTCGAAATATATCACGACAAGCGAGCCTAACTTGTTTATCTGGCGCGTAAGGATTTTTTGATGCAATTTGAAAAGCTAACGGAACAACTGAATCAAATTTATAGATGTCCGCTATGTCATATACGAATGATAGCGGTTTTCCTGTGTGTATAAACCCAACGGCAGGCGCGTAACCTGCTGCCAATACAGCTGCTTCTGTTATCCCATAAAGACATGATGTTGCGGCACTTATACATTGGTTAATCACATCACCTGCCTCCCAATCTTTCGGATCATAGCGCCGACCGTTCCACTTTACGCCATGTTGCTTGGCTAATATTTTGTATGTGCTGCGTACGCGTGCACCTTCAATACCTCGTAACTGATCCACACTTCTACGTTGTGGTGGTTCCTCTCCAAACCGTAAAGCATACATTTTACGGACTACTTTCAACCTTAGACTATCGTCTAGGGCTAGTTTTGCTTGATACAACAATCTATCCGACCTCGCCCCTCCCGGTTGACCTGATGCATATAAGCGAACGCCTGCTTCCCCGACCCACACCAAAAGAGTGCCAACTTGCGCGGCTAACCTAACTGCTGCATGTGAAACTCTTGTGCCTGGCTCAAGCATAATGCAAGCAATACCACCTACAGGAATATGGGTCCGAATACCTGTTTTATCAATTAAAACAAATGCACCATCTTTTACGTCTACCTGACCGTATTCAAGAAATATCATCGAAATGCGGTCTTTCATAGGTATAGGTTTTAATGCAGTAAATGTCATTTATTGTTTAAATATTTCTTAATTAAGTACAAGGTTAAGCCTTAGCAATTGACAAAAGCCCGCAGCCAAAAGCTTTCGCTGGGCCGATGCCTTTCTGTAACTGCTCAAAAAATAGCTCAGGCTCTGAAATCGTTAATATCCCCTCAAATAAAACGGGTTGAATCTTACCGCTACGCTTTTCTTTCACTTTACGAAAATACAAAACAGGTTCTGGCTGAATGATTAAAGAATCCAATTGTGCAAAATCATGTAATTTACGTTCTAACCAGGCTTGTTGCTGTTCTTCATGTAATAAAGGTACTCGAACTGTTTTGGTAAACGTCTTACCCTTTTTTTCTACTGTGCCTTTATCGCTATCTTTAATGGTTTTTATAGGATTAACCCGTAAACGAAAACGTAATCTCTGGCCTTGCGTGAAAGCTGGATTATAGTCTCTCATACCCAGAATAGCCGGACTACCCTCAGATAATTGCGGTGTTGTTGCCGATTGCAATAATATTTTAGAGCCTACACCTTTTTCTAAACTTTCCACACGAAACAGAAAGTCTCTGTTTTCATTGTCACGTTCTGGGAATAAACGCCATAAGGCTTGATGCAGTTCATAGCTATTTTTAGCCAGCGTCCAGGGAATATGAATTTTACTAAGATACATTAGCCGCTCCTTTTGTTGTCGTCATAAACACTTTACGACTGGCAAACTGTCGTGGCTGGTGAATAATCGGCACATCGCGCACCCTTATCTCTCTAGCATTGTTACTATATTCTTCACTATAAATAGTCATCGTTATTTCGCTATTCTGAGCAAGTGCCATCAAAGCCGTTTCAGCCTGCATTTTTGTTTCAAATAACGGACGCGTAATAGGACAACTACGCCTGCCTAAAAAAGGCGTATAAACAGGTTGCTTTATGGCCTTTTCAATATCTGATAATGAAATAGCCGCTTGTTCCTGTGACCAAATGGCAACCGTATAGCAGGCATCTTGCCAATATTCGCGCCATGTTTGAATGGTTTCATGGCTTTTTAAGCCTTGATAATGAACACGTGCATTTTTAACGGTATGATAATCAGTCATTTTCTGCATGTTTATTTTGTGACCATACTCATCAATTTTCTGATCAACTCGCACCGCAAACGCCACACTACTTGCCAAGGCTTGCAGTCCTGCCTTATCTGTTCGGTCTACGCCCAAACAAGCGCCCAACAAGCCCAATAAAACACTGCGCCCAGGAAATAACTCAGAAGGCCGCAAGCCTTCAAAGGTTTCTTTCCCCCACGCCTGCAATGGACCTTGTAGCTTTAATATTAGAAATTCACGCATGATATTTCCTCGCTACATTCAAGTATTTTGACCATTAGCACGTACCCAGCTTTCTAACTTTGGTAAAGAGACTTGTTGTTTTATATCCTCTGGCAAATCAATAGCTTCCAAAGAAAATTCTGCACAACGTTCAGTCAAACCATAACCACGATGTACTTTATCCCAATAAGCATTTAATTCTTTAATCGAGGGTTCACGAAAACCACCGTTATGAGCTACTTTTATTGGTTTTTCAAAAGCATTTGCCAAAGAAATAGGCTGATCTGAAAAACTGACCAATGCAACATCCGCTAAATTATGAGCGGCAAAGCTTTGTTGTTTTGCACTGGGGACTTCCGTTGCTAGCATATGTAAAACGTGCGCTGCAATCTCTAAGGCCTGTTCACGGCTTGCATCACCTAAATTTTGTTGTAATTGTCTGAGATTCAAACTGGCGTAACGATAAAATACCCCTGAAGAAAATTCTTGCGTGTCTAAATGACCCGAGCCAAGCTCTTGTAGATCGTCAACGGCAGTAAACCAGTCTATATCGGCATCAACAGCATGTGTTGTAATGGCATGAGCTACAGCTAATGCGCCATCAATTTGACCTATTTCACTCATCAAGCCAGAAGTTGCCATACGCCCTGATAAAGCAATATCTAACCCACTTGCTAAAGCTTGTCGAAATGCAATGCTGTCTTTTTCCACTTGTTTCTGTAGTTTTTTAGGGTCAATGCTCTCCATTTCCATTGCTTTGACCTGATCACAAAAATAAGCGACTTCCTCTAATACCCATGGTGCTACAGCATCATTTTCTACTTTGGTTTCCGAATCTAATTTTTTTCCACTGATTAACTCAATGGTTTTTTCAATCAGCTCTTTATCAAACCGTTCACTTAGTGCTTTTAGGACATATTCTTTCAGGTTATTTTTCTCAGGATCCCATAGATGTTTTGTTCGGATACTGGGTGCCCCTAAATGCTGCCGATAATAATCGCTGTGTCGCATCGTCCGCTTTAAACTTTGACTAGATACTCTAACTCGGCGTTTGCCCCCAAAAACAGCCGATTTCTGCATATTCATATCATCACGATTTAAACATGAGGGGCTGTGTGAAATTAAAATGTGAAAATTAATAAAGTTCTCGTTCATGATTATTACTCCTTGTTTAAGCAGTTGCTTTGGTTTTAGCGTTCGTTTGGTAATAGAAAAAATCTTCTAATAGTTTACGTTTAGCAATATCGTTCCAGTAATACAGTGTTTTAGCCATATTCAGCCAATCTATTGTAGGGTTTGCCTGCTTTAATAAGCGTCGTAACTGAATAAGATCATTAGGTTCTTCAGAGCGAATTACCATAAACAGACGTTTTTCGTTAATCTTGGCTTTCGCCAGAGCTTTGCCTAAAGAGTCGCCATTCTCTGTATGGCTAATCATGGGCAAACAAAATAACAGACGTTGTAGCTGTTGATTGCCTTTTTCACCTTGCAAAGTATGATAGAAAGCAGGTATTTCAATTAAATCACTGGGCTTAACCGCTCTTTTTAATTCGGCTTTAGGGCCAGGCTTTAGATTTTGATAGCGTTGATAAATCGCCAGAAAATCCGGCAGTTTGTTTTCTCCTTCACTCATTTTCTTCTCCTTGTGGCTCTAAGTCTTTTAAATATTTCTGTAAGGAACGTCTAGCCATCGCTAGGGCTTTTAGCATTTTGGGTTCTTGTCGATAAGGGGTTGTGGCTTGATTAAATAATTCTTTAACAATGCTTTTTAGTTGTTGCTGTAATGCGTCAAGATCATCTTCAGGCGCTTCAAAGTGTACCTGTGCCAAACTTTTCTGCATTAAGCTTTCAGTTTGCTGGTAATAAATAGCCTCCACAGGATCGCATAGGTTCACTCCAGAACCATTCACTTTATCTTTTATGCCCACAGCAAATAGGTACAAGGCTTTGCGTAATGCTGTTTTATAAGCCAACCCATTCTGAATAATTTGCTGAATAACTTCAACATGTTCAGTCCAGCCTTGTGCCAGACTAAATAAATCATGCCGACGCTCCAGAATAGTGGCTTGATTATTTCGATAGCCTCCGACAATTAATTGCATTTTCGCTGACGCAATAAATTTTCTCGCCTGCTTTATCACTGGGGCGGCTTGCTGACCACCTTTATCGCTTTGCTGATCGACTACTAAACGGCTCATATGTGTCCAAGTCGGAGCATTCGTAGTAAAGGATGGAAATTTTTCCTCTTTGTTGCCTGCTTTAATGGTAAAAATGCGGGACGATAAAGGATGCGGCCATACGCCTTCAATGGTGTAGCTGAATTTCTCCTTATTAAATCCAGTATAAACTGGCTCATTACAACCGCAGCAACTGCATCGTTGTTGCTCGGAAGTGGCTTGCAATAACTCAAAATGCGCAGGTTGCCACAACAAGCCTCTCAATAAGCCTATGGCTGAAGCCTGTATCGTATCGCCTTTATTGATCGGAGTTAAATAATTGGGTACTTGATCCTTAGTGGTTTCATACCAAGGCATAATTGACGTGATTGTTTCTTCTGTTAGGACATTCAGCCAGATAGTTTCTCTTGGCGTTTTGCCTTTAATCAATAGCGTGATGGGTGTACTGCCCCGCAAACTACCTTTAAAGCCGCCCCCCATACTGGGACAGTTGTTTGCCGCGTTAAAAAGCGCAATCGCTACACAACCGTGACATAAACCTTCGATTAAACCTTGTGGATTGACAAAGGTTTTATTGGTTCCATCGGCTACCCCGGCCATTAGCTTATTCATCGGGGTTGCATCCGTGGATTTCACACCACGAAACTGCATAAACGGCGTCTCAGGATGATCAAGATCGAACCAGTTCAGTTTATCCTGAACAGCCGCTTGATAAACCTCAGGCGTTAAAGGTTGGTTGACATATTTCCCCAAGGCTTTTTTATTTTCAGGTGTAAATAAAGTTTGTGTGATTGCACTCAATAACTGCAAACAGGCCAGCTCCATATCATCTCGCGGCAAATAAATATCACCCTCTTTTTCCCCACAAAGCAATTGTTGTAGGGTGATTTTTTCATAAATGCCTTGATTCTGAATGGGTATCCAGGCAGCTGTTAATAAATTCATATCCTTTCCTCTGATGTTTCTATTCGACTCAAGCCAGTCTCTGGTTGATAAGTAAACTCATAATCGCCGACAACCCCCATAAAGTGTTCTATTGCTATTTGTTTCATTTCCAGCCAAATAACGCCCTCTTTATCAGGCTTGTCTAATCGCTCGTATTTCCCCCAACTCGCAGGTACAGCAACACTATTAAGGTTGAGTGTTTCAAAATATTTGGCTTCTTCTAGTGTTTCTATAACATCGTCGTTTAATAAGCATTTATGGCCTTGTTGATTGCGGTAACATGGCACCACACTAAGGCTCATTTCACCATCTCGGGTAAGTGCCATCACATTACCATCGGTATCATCAAGTCCTGGGTTGTCTCTGACAATTCTTAATGCGTTATAACGACTTGCTTCACTTTCTTGTTCAAATTTTTCAAAACTTTTGATAACAGCTTCTGGCTCATCTTCCCATTCTTCAATTTTATAAACAGGCTCTATCCAATCTCGATACGCTTTAGGAAAAACAACAACATTTTCTGCCTTCTGTAAAAGCTGCTGTGTGCGCCACAAAAATCGGCTACTGCCATAAATTAATTCATGCAATTCATAATCATCCGATTCTGGTAGTAACACGGTACAGTAAGGATTTTTATAAGAATTTGGACGATGACGCTGATGGCGATGCAAACGCCCCATACGCTGAAACAATAAATCAACCGGACAAAGCTGAGTCACCAACCAGTCAAAATCTAAATCCAGTGATTGCTCGACTACTTGTGTCGCCACTAACAAATGTCCTTTGTTTCTAGCCTCTTTTGGCTGAGGTTCTGCGCCAAATAAATTCAGCACCGCTTGTTCTTTTTGCTGTCTATCACTAAAAGTAAAACGTGAATGAAACAGTAGTATTTGATCTGTCGTTAAATTATCAATGCTTTGTATGCGTTCTAATAGTGTTTGATAAATAGCTTGTGCATCGGCCACGAGATTACAAACCAAGCAGACCTGAGCACCGTCAACCACTGCTTGTAATAAACGCTTAAAAAAATTGTCATTGGGTAATAAATGGGGAAGTTTTAGCAAGTCTAACTGAACGTCTAATGGTTTAGGCTGCTGTTCTGGCAATTTCTTTAAATCAAAATACTCTGCCTTGCTTGCATGACATTGAGTGATTAATGGATAGGCATCGTTATCATTGTCTAACGAATTCCCCCAGGCTCTAGCCAGTTGCTGTTTTTGATGAACGGGCAAGGTTGCGGATAATAAAATCGCACTGCCGCCAGCCAAGCGTTGTTGCGTTAATACCGCCTCTAATAAACCATACATATAACTATCGTAAGCATGAACTTCATCAATAATTAACACACTACGACCGATACCAAAACCACGTACAAATTTATGTTTAACAGGCAGCACGGAAACCAGCACTTGATCTACCGTACAAACGCCTATCTGCCCTAAAAATATCCGCTTACGACTTTGCGATAACCATAACCCACATTGCACCCATGCTTCTTCCTTGCCTTGAGCTGGTTTAGATTCACAGGCTTGTTTTAAATCGATAAACGTCTGCTGATAGCTAGCTCGACCATGCGCCAAAACCACATTCGTTTCTTGAGCAAATAATAAAGGCGCGGCCTCTTCCAGTCGTTTTAACATGGCATTAGCCGTTGCTTGCGTCGGCAGTGCAAAAACAATACTTTCCGCTTGTCCTAATGCCAATAACTGCCAGGCATAAGCCAGTGCCGCTTCTGTTTTTCCTGAACCCGTCGAAGCTTCGATTAAGGTTAAGTTTTGCCCTTGATGTAAATCATTCACTAAACACTGCACTTGGCGCGGAGAGTTTCCTTTTAATAGCGCATCAATATTTTGATAAGGTTTAATTTCTCCGATAATACCCGAAGCTTTTAAGGTATTTTCAGCAATCAATAATCGCTGCTGATACCATAGTTTGAGTTTTTCAATGTTTTCGCAAGGTTGATTATCGTAATAAAAAAAATCTGATGAACCCAGCCAATCACAAACCGAACAAAACCCCGCCAGCATCGTTGCTGCACTTTGTCCGTTTTTTGTCGTATCAAAAATAGGGGGTGAATGATCTAAGCCGATACCAACGGGGCTTAAAAATAAATCGGCTAAACACGTTAACCACTGTAAACGCGCCTCTTTGAGTTGTTCGCGTAAAGGCTCTGATACTGCGCCAGGTAACTGGTAGTTATCATTCCCTTTTTCATAATCATCAGGAACAACGCCGTGATGCCCCGCGACAGGAGCCAGCCAACTTAACCAAGATTCCCATTCATCATTATCATCAAAACAAAAATCATCGTCACCCTGATCGAATCGTTCATTGTTATCCTGATAAAACCAGTAAAGTCCTGCGGAACCATGATAGTAATTCTTTATTTGATCCGTGCTAAGTTTCGTCCCCAAATTGCTTAATTCAGGATTAACCTGCCTCCATGCTTCTGGCGCTTTGCGCTGAAAACGAAGATCAAATTTTCCGTAATCATGCAAGGCAATAAAAAACATCATCCAAGCACGAGCCTGTTTTTCTGATAAACATGTTGATGTTATAAAACTACGCCTGATACTTGGGCTGCTCCTCCACCAAATATCAGCTACTGCTACTACATCCAGACAATGATATGGCAGCAAATGATAAGCTACACCCGTGCCTTCATTAGCTTTTGCCTTGCC
>JAHRWG010000347.1 GCA_019090295.1 Cycloclasticus sp.
CACCGCCAGTACTCGCAATTAAATCATTAGATATTATAGTACAATCATCATTTATCTCATTAGATATAATTGTTGAACTATCATCTATTTCACTTGAAATTATTATATCGCTCATACCTTTTGTGTTACGTCTTGTACGACTGTTATATCTCCAAATATAGGGGTTTTTTCTATTCCGTTTGTAAATGTAAATTGTATATCATAATAATATATATTAGCGTCCCAATCTAAAACAAATTCATCTATCTTATATATCCCGTTTGCAGCATCTACTATAGTTATTCCACTACCTACTGACATATCCCTTACAACCGTTCCCGTTTTGCAGTCTTTCCTAAATTGGCTTATAATTTCAACCCCCGTTAAGTTTATAGGATTACTATCTTTATCTAGGTAGTCCATTTTCCACTCTAAAAATGTATCTCCTTTAAATCTTGTTATTAACTTCTTGTACCCCATATTATATTTTTTTAAGTCCTGTTATATTTAAAAGGTTCGCCGCCCAGTCAAAGTTAAGCGAATTAGGATAAACATTTATTATACTACCCTCATTTGTTTTTATTTCCACGTAACCCCTTATATTTTTCATACTATCTAGCAGTTTCCAAAAAGATACAAAATTACATATTACTTGCGTTTCTACTAAGTAGGGAGTAACTATAGGCTCTCTTAGTGTTGTTTGTGTAAAGTTATCCCCTTCGGTAACTATAAATTCATTAGGCTCGGCACTTTTCCAAGTCCTATTATGAACGTATCTAGTTACTAGAAACTTATCCCCAGGTCTAAACATTGAACAACTACGCATATATTCACCCCAATAATTACGGACTATTCTTTTATTTGACCAAGCCCCATTAGTTAGAAATATATCCCCTACATCTAAAAAGCCATCTCCTATCCTTTGTGTTAAGTCCGTACTTGTTACATCATAACTAAACTGTATTACCTCTAAAACAGTAACTATAGGGTCTAAGTTAGTTAAAGCTGATAATTTTAATACATTGGGCGTAAAATCGACTACTATCCAAGAACCAGCATTTTCACCAGTAATAGTAACTATGTCTGGCGTTGGGTTTCCTTCTAGTTTAGTCATACCTAATAACTCCCAATTAAAAGAGTTATCGTTTATTAAAGACAATAATTGCCCGCCTTGACCCGTTGGAACTTGATTAACTGCCATTGATTCCGTAAACGATAATTCCTTATTTACACTTTCTAGTATTAATATATCGTTATCATCCCTTGTTGCGGTTTCTTCTGTAACCTTTATCGCATCTTTTCGGATCTTCTCAATTAGAAAACCATCCCTTGCAAATTCTATATTTACTTGTTTTGTGTTTTCAACTGATTTGTTAGGTAATAATACATCTATTTCAGTATGTACCGACTCCCTAGATTTATCTTCGTCGTTTTCCTTTTCGTAGTTCTTAAATTTTAGGTTTAGTTTGTTAACTGCGTATTGTTCTGAAAAGGATTCACTATACTGTCCGTTTGGTGGCATTGTGTAACTCCCTATTAGATTATCTGTAAAGAAGTCTCTATAAATACCTAGATAGATAGTTTTACTGTCTAATATTTGATAGTCTCCATTAATTTCAGGTAATTGCCCTAATAGTTGTTTTAAAGATACTTCAAAACCATCATTTGTAATTTGTCTTAATAGTTTTCCGCTTGTTATCCATTGGTCATAATACTCACCCCCTACATCAAAACGGGGCGCAATTACATTATAGTTACCTATTGACCTAGCAACTTGTCTAAACGCATCTATAAACCGTACTACGTTTGCTGTAGATGATATTGATATAGACGTACTTTGTATATTTACGTCCATAGTATCCATTACAAACTCATATATTTCAACACCTTGAAAATCTGTTATATCGGTATTCCAATATAAAAACAATTTTTGGTCACGCAATACGCTCAAATTGTTTAAGGTAAAACTTAAATTATCCATTGTAAATACATTGCTAGTGAATTTACTTATTGTATGCTCTAATAATACTATTTCCGTTACATCTGGGTCGTCCCAATCCAAGCCAATTCTAACAATTAACTTTAAATCTAAGAAATAATTTTCAACCTCGTTTCCTAAAGCAAAAGATAACGACCCATTTATATTAGTTATATTTAATGATACATCTAATAGGGTGTTTTGTGCTTCTATTAACGCCATATATTCAGGTGTAGAATTATTAAATAATTCAGGGGATAGGGTATTCTCTATTTGTGATTTATTTATAACCTGTACAGTATTATAGTAAAAGTCATGATGTGCGTTTACGATAGTAAAAGACTTTCTATCTATCATACTCCACTCACTCTCTTGCTTCTCAGGTAACGCTTGTAATAGCATTTGACTAGGTGTAATAGGATTAATACTATTATCATCTAAACTCTTATCAGAAAATAAATCTACACTTACAGTTTCACGCCTTTTAATTTGAACCTGTGCACTTTCTTGAATAATCTTACAAGTAAAATATCTATATTGGTCTGTTTTTGCGGTTACGTAATCGAGTTCACCTATTACATAATCGATATTATCAATCTCTAATATAAAAAGAGTATTAGTTTCAAAACCCCTTTCTTTATAATCGCTTATAAGTTTATCAAATTGGTGAGTAAGTCCGTTAATTTCAGTATCTCTATTAAATGTAAATTCAGTTTCACTAAAGAAAACGTCACGCCCTAAACGGTCTGCATCTTGTATTAATGACAATACAGTACCATCCCAGCCCACAGGCTCGGCTATTTGCGTTCTATCTAGTCCCCTTAACGCTCTAAACGCTAAGTAAAACTTTACACTACCTTTATTATTTAATGGTTCGTTAGACATTTTTCCCTTTAAAAGTTACTCTATTATTTAACCTATTTACTTTCGTTAATTGTGCTACTGCATAAGTTGAAATACCATTTTTATCTATTATTACATTGTTATTAGGTCTATTCCCTAAAGCGTTCTTAAATGCTTGCTCCATATCTTCTTTGCTTAGAGTATTGCCTTGCACGTTAATTATAGGACTACCAGCACCAACCCCGTAGGAATTTATACCGTTACTACCTAATAAACCGCCTAATTCCTTATCGAAATCTTGTTCACTTTTAAATACTTTAGACCCTTTTTCTAGGTTTACTAATTGATTACGTCCTTGCGGTCTAAATACTTCACCTTTAGGATTTACAATTACTTCTTTATAGTTACTTCTGTTAGCATCGTTTAC
>JAHRWG010000068.1 GCA_019090295.1 Cycloclasticus sp.
AAAAAGCTTGATTGCCCTGCTAAAACTTTATTACCCTGCTGCCTTTTAGCATAATTAATTTTGATACGTCGTTGAGCTCGTTCAACAAAGATAACAAAAGCAGTTACCGCAATAGCCAAGATAAAGAGCACTATCACCATAAAAGAGTTCATCTCTCCAGTACGAACTAACTCCAATGTGCCACCAATAGCTGAAGGAAGTCCAGCAACAATACCAGCAAAGATAATGAGTGAGATACCGTTACCAATCCCCCGCTCAGTAACTTGTTCACCAAGCCACATTAAAAAGAGTGTTCCGCATACAAGTGTTACGACAGCAGTAAACATGAAAGTCATGCCTGGATTAAACACAACTGCAAGTCCTCCTGCAGTTTGACCTTGGATTGCACTAGCAACACCAATAGCTTGAAAGGTTGCCAAGACAACAGTAAAGTACCGAGTGTATTGGGTAATCTTTCTTTTACCGGACTCTCCTTCCTTTTTCAACTGTTCAAACTTAGGTACAACAGATGTCATTAATTGAATAATGATCGATGCTGAAATATACGGCATTATACCTAGAGCAAAAATACTCAGCCTTTTCAATGCTCCACCAGAAAACATATTGAACATGTCAAGGATAGAACCTGCTTGCTGCTCAAACATTAACGCAAGGGCCTTAGGATCAATCCCAGGCACAGGAACATGAGCACCAATTCTGAACACAAAAAGTGCTAGAAGAACAAAAACTAGCCGTTGCCGTAACTCTGGTAATTTTGACATTCCGGAGTTACTTGCATTGGATGATCCACCAAACATCGACATAATTTACTTAACTGTTCCGCCAGCAGATTCAATAATCTTTTTAGCACCTGGAGTCGCCAAAATACCTTCTAAATTAACTTTTTCAGTTAACTCACCTGATAAAATAACTTTAACTCTTTTAGTGTGCGAAGGAACCAGGTTTGCTTTTATTAACAAGGCTAAAGTGATTACCTCAGAATTTATATTCTGTAACTCGTTCAAACGAATTTCAGCAGAGAATTTCTTTTTGGCCGACGTAAAACCCACTTTTGGTAGACGTCTTTGGATGGGCATTTGACCACCCTCAAAGCCTATTTTAGTTGAACCACCCGATCTTGATTTTTGTCCTTTATGGCCACGGCCACAAGTTTTACCTAAACCTGAACCAATACCACGGCCTACTCTTTTAGCAACCTTGGTACTACCAACGGCTGGCTTTATTGTATTTAATAACATATTAAACCTCTTCAACCTTAAGCATATAATTAACTTTATTAATCATACCCCTGTTTTCTGGAGTATCGATAACCTCAACAGACTGGTGCATTTTTCGAATACCTAAACCAGCAACACAAGCTCTATGTGAAGCCAGCCTTCCATTTTTACTACGGACCAAAGTTACTTTAATTTTCTTATCAGTCATTATTATCACCCAACAATATCAGCTACAGATTTACCACGTTTCATGGCAACTTGTTCAGCATTCGTCATATCAGATAAACCTTTGATAGTCGCTCTAACAACATTTGCTGGATTGTTACTACCAATACACTTAGCTAAAACATCATGAACACCGACAACTTCAAACACAGCTCTCATAGCTCCACCAGCAATAATACCAGTACCTTCAGAGGCAGGCTTCATAAAGACAGATGCAGCACCATAATTTGATGTCATTGCATACTGTAAGGTGTTTCCACTAAGGTGAACAGTTGTCATATTCTTACGTGCTTGCTCCATCGCTTTTTGGATAGCAACAGGTACTTCTCGTGCCTTACTGATTCCAAAACCAACACGTCCATTGCCATCTCCAACGACAGCTAATGCAGAAAATCTGAATTGACGACCACCTTTAACAACTTTTGAGATGCGTCGAACTGTGATTAATTTTTCTTGTAAATCGTCTTGTTTATTTTGACCTGGTGTCGCTGCCATAATTGCCTCTAAAATTCCAATCCATTTTCACGTGCAGCCTCAGCAAGCGCTTTAACACGACCATGATATTTATAACCTGAACGATCAAAAGCTACTTTTGTAACACCTGCTTCAACCGAGCGCTCAGCAATGACTTTACCTACAACAGATGCTGCATCAATATTGCCTGCATTTACAACATTTGACTTCACTTCATTTGAGAGCGTAGAGGCAGATGCAAGTACTTTAGAGCCATCAGCTGTTGTAACTTGAGCGTAGATATGACGTGGAGAACGATGAACACTTAATCGAGCAGATCCACTGTCTTTGATACGGCACCTAGTTTTAGTTGCCCTACGTATTCTTGAACTTTTCTTATTCATTATTTAGCCTATTTCTTCTTAGCTTCTTTCATTACAACATGCTCACCAACATAACGAACGCCCTTACCCTTATAAGGCTCAGGTGGTCTGTAAGCTCTAATATTAGCAGCAACTTGACCAACAAGTTGTTTATCTGAGCCTTTAATAACAAGCTCAGTTTGGCTTGGGGCAGAAATTGTTATACCCGCTGGAATAGCATATTTAACTGGGTGTGAAAACCCAAGAGTAAGGTTGAGAAGATCACCCTTAACTTGAGCTCTATACCCAACACCACGAAGCTCTAATTTTTTTTCAAAACCGACAGTAACACCGAGCACCATGTTATTAACTAAAGCTCTCTGAGTACCACTTAAAGCAACAGATGACTTACTGTCATCTTTAGATTTAAAAGTGAGCGTTTGATCATTCAATTCCACATCAACACACTTAAAGTGCTCACATGATAAATCACCACCCTTACCTTTAATGTTCAATTTACCTTCAGCATTATTAAACTCAACGCCTGCAGGTAAAGTTACTGGACTATTTGCAATTCTTGACATAATAAAACCTAACTTAACTTACGTAACAAATAACTTCACCGCCATGACCCTGAGAGCGAGCCACGCGATCAGACATAAGACCATGCGAAGTTGAAATAACAGCAACACCTAAACCACCCTTAACAGTAGGTAGTTCATTTTTTGATTTATAAATTCGTAGACCAGGTTTGCTCACTCTATCAATCGTTTCGATTACAGATTTACCTTGAAAATACTTAAGTTCAATTTCAAGCAAGGGTTTCTTAGCAGAAAGCTCAGTCTTCTCAAAACCTAAGATGTATCCTTCATCTTCTAAAATCTTGGCTAGCGCCTCTTTTTTAGTGGAATAAGGCATACTAACAGTTTTCTTTTCAGCAGATTGCGCATTTCTAATGCGTGTTAGCATATCTGCAATAGGGTCACTCATACTCATTGTATATCTCCTTATTACCAGCTGGCTTTAGAAAGACCAGGTACATCACCACGCATTGTTGCTTCGCGAAGTTTATTACGGCCTAGACCAAATTTTCTATAGTAACCATGAGGCCTGCCAGTGATATTGCACCTATTACGGACACGTGAAGCACTTGAATCACGAGGAAGTGCAACAAGTTTAGCTTGCGCATCCATAACGTCCTCCATGGAAGACTTTGGGTTTCTAATTATTTCTTTTAAAGAAGCACGCTTTTCAGCAAACTTTGCAACTAGGCGGATCCGCTTAGTTTCTCTAGCTATCATCGATTTCTTAGCCATTGGTTAACCTTGTTTTTTAATCGGAAAATTAAAAGCTCTTAATAAAGCTCGTCCTTCTTCATCGTTTTTTGCAGATGTGGTAATAGCAATATCCAGACCACGCAACTTATCTATTTTATCATAATCTATCTCAGGAAAGATTATTTGCTCGGTAACACCCATAGAATAATTACCACGTCCATCAAAAGATTTATCACTCAACCCACGAAAATCCCTAATACGCGGAATAGAAATTGAGACTAGTCGATGTAAAAACTCATACATCCTTTCATTTCTTAAGGTAACCTTACAACCAATCGCCATATCGTCTCTTATCTTGAAACCCGCAATGGATTTTTTTGATAATGTTACAACTGGCTTTTGACTTGAGATTTTTTCTAAATCTGAGACGGCATTCTGTATAACTTTTTTATCTGCAACGGCATCACCAACACCCATGTTAAGAGTGATCTTAGTGATTTTAGGAACTTCCATTATAGACTTAAACCCAAGCTCTTTGAACAAAGCTGGGACCAATTCATTTTTATAGTGTTCTTGTAATATAGACATAAATTTCTCGATTACTAAGCGTCTAGCACTTCATTATTTGATTTAAAGAATCTGACTTTTTTACCGTCTTCAAGAACTTTAAATCCCACACGGTCAGCCTTCTGAGTTTGCGCATTATAGATGGCAACATTAGAAACCTGGATCGGCATATTTTTCTCAACAATACCGCCTTCAATCCCTTTATTAGGGTTTGGTTTTTGGTGCTTCTTAACTAGATTAACACCTTCAACCAATATTTTCTGTTCAGAGATAACTGACAAGACAAGACCTTGTTTGCCTTTGTCTTTACCAGTAAGAACGATGACTAAATCACCTTTTTTGATCTTATTCATAATTAATAATTACTTAGATTACTTCAGGAGCCAAAGAAATGATTTTCATAAACTTTTCATTTCTCAATTCACGTGTTACTGGGCCAAAAATACGAGTTCCAATTGGTTGCAGGTTCGCATTTAGAAGGACAGCAGCATTACCATCAAAGCGAATAATGGAACCATCAGGACGACGAACGCCTTTTCTAGTTCTAACTACAACCGCATTGACAACATCACCTTTTTTCACTTTTCCACGAGGAATGGCATCTTTAATACTTACTTTGATGATATCACCAATTTTAGCGTATCTCTTATGAGAACCGCCTAAAACTTTAATGCACATCACATTCCGTGCACCACTATTATCGGCCACATCAAGCCTTGATTGCATTTGAATCATAACTTACTCCAACTAAATCTATTTTGTTTTTTCAATAATTTCATGAAGCTTCCACGTCTTAGATTTAGAAATCGGACGACATGAAACCAAAGAAACTACATCACCTTCAGAGCATTCATTACTTTCGTCATGAGCATGAAAACTAGTAGAACGCTTAATTACCTTTCCATATAACGGATGCTTAACTTGACGAGTTACTTTAACAGTAATAGATTTATCAGCCTTATTACTTGTTACGACACCAGTAATCGTTCTTAATGTTTTATCTTGCTCACTCATTTATTAACACCCTTTTGTTCTGCCAAAATAGTTTTAATGCGCGCAATATCACCTCGTACTTGGCTAAATTGGTGAACTTGACTTAATTGCCCAGTCGCACTTTGCATACGTAAATTAAATTGATCCTTTCTTAGGTCAAGTAATAACTGACTAAGATCAGCAGAAGATTTTTCTCTTAATTCTGAAGCTTTCATTACATTATCGTCCGTTCAGCAAATTTTGTTTTAAAAGGAAGCTTTGCAGACGCCAGCTTAAACGCTTCGGTCGCAATCTCTTTAGAAACACCTTGCAATTCAAATAACATGGTTCCTGGTTTAATTTGAGCCACCCAATATTCAACACTTCCTTTACCTTTACCCATCCGAACTTCAAGAGGTTTTTTAGTAATTGGCTTATCAGGAAACACTCTAATCCAAACTTTACCACCACGTTTAATATGACGGGTGATAGCACGTCGACTTGCTTCAATCTGTCTAGCAGTCATTCTTCCACGCTCAATGGACTTTAATCCGAACTCACCAAAACTAACTGAGCTACCGCGTTGAGCTAAGCCAGTATTTCTGTTTTTATGAGCCTTTCTGTATTTTGTACGCTTTGGTTGTAACATTATAAATACCTATTTACCTGCAACTTCATTGAACCCAGAAACAGGCAACGAGCTTTTATCATCAAAAACTTCACCCTTAAAGATCCAAACTTTAATTCCCAAAATACCATAAGTCGTCAAAGCTTCTGTGAAACCATAGTCGATATCAGCTCTCAGAGTATGCAACGGAACTCTACCTTCTCTGTACCATTCATTACGAGCAATATCAGCACCATTCAAACGACCACTAACTTTGATTTTTATGCCTTCAGCACCTAATCTCATGGTGTTTGTAACAGCTCTTTTCATAGCACGCCTAAACATAATTCTGCGTTCTAACTGCTGTGCTACGCTTTCAGCAACTAAAAGAGCATCCAATTCAGGTTTGCGAATTTCTTCGACATTAATCTGAACGGGAACACCCATAATTTTACTTACTTCAGCACGTAAGGAATCCACATCCCCACCTTTTTTTCCGATAACAATACCTGGGCGAGCAGTATGTATTGTGATCTGCGCATTAGAAGCAGGTCTATTTATTTGAATACGACTAACAGATGCCGCCATCAATTTCTTTTTTAAGAAATCGCGTGCTAATAGGTCCTGCCTGAGAGTTTCAGGGTAAGACTTAGTGTCTGCGTACCAACGCGAGTTCCAGTCTTTAACAATACCAAGACGTATACCAGTAGGATGTACTTTTTGACCCATATCAATTCACTCTTTATTTAGTGTCACTAACTGCAATAGTAATATGGCAGTTTCTTTTTAAAATTTTATTGCCACGGCCTTTAGCACGAGCTCTAAAGCGCTTATGCGTACCTGCCTCATCAACAAAGACAGTTGATACAAACAACTCATCAACATCGGCACCTTCATTATGCTCAGCATTAGCGATAGCTGAGTTGATCAATTTCTTAAAACTATCAGCAGCTTTACGTGTACTAAAGTTTAATAAGTTTAATGCTCTTTCAACATCTAAGCCACGGAGTTGATTGGCAATTAACCGACCTTTCTGTGCTGAGAAATTTGCATTTTTTAATTTAGCTTTAACTTCCATCATTTCACTCGCAGTTATCTAGATTTCTTATCAACGATATGACCGCGATAAGTACGTGTAAGAGCAAACTCACCCAACTTATGACCAACCATGTTTTCAGTAACAATTACCGGCATATGTTGCCTGCCATTATGTATAGCAATTGTTAAACCCACCATATTAGGTGAAATCATTGAACGTCTTGACCAGGTCTTGATAGGTCTACGATTATTATTTTCAATAGCCTTTTCGACTTTCTTCATTAAATGAAGGTCAACGAAAGGGCCTTTCTTAATTGATCTAGGCACAATATATCCTTAACGTTTTGTTCTATTTCGTACAATCAGCTTATCTGTACGCTTATTCTTACGAGTCTTATAGCCTTTAGTAGGCATTCCCCAAGGTGAAACGGGATGACGACCACCAGAAGTACGACCTTCACCACCACCATGCGGATGATCCACAGGGTTCATAGCTACACCTCGTACTGTTGGTCTAACACCTCTCCATCGCTTAGCACCAGCTTTACCCAACGAAGTCAAACTGTGCTCGGAATTACCAACTTCTCCAATTACCGCACGGCAACCAGATAAAACCTTTCTCATTTCACCAGATCTCAAACGCAAAGTAACATGATCACCATCTCTAGCGACGATCTGCACAACCGTTCCAGCACTACGAGCAATTTGAGCAC
>JAHRWG010000069.1 GCA_019090295.1 Cycloclasticus sp.
GCTTCCAGCTCTTCTTCGTATATCGCTTCATCTGTATACATTGAACCATGTACTTTGTCCGCCTGAATCAAATGCTTATAATCAATGCTCGCTGACATATCTATCTCCTTTATTTGTCGCATCTCTCAACTTCTCAATCAACAGTGCTTCGTTCATATAAAATAATTTATTTATCGGCAATAACAGCCCGCTCGACAAATCTTTCTGGCAGCTTTCCGGCCATAGCATAGGGAACAATGTCTGCTGTGTCGTAAAACTCTTCAATAATCGGGTGCATAATTTTCCGCCAAAGTGGTGGCACCATCGTAACGAATAGAATATTCAAATACCCTAAAGGTAAGCGCGGCGCTTTATCCATTACTCTTAAGATTTGATAGGGCCGCCCGACATTTGCATGGTGATCTGAGTGACGGTCAATTTGACACATAAAAAAGCTGCTGATAATCATGCTGTCGTCCCACGCATGTTCTGCGCGAACCTTTTCATAGGTGCCATCAGCATTCTTTTTACGCATTAAGCCATAGTGTTCTGCAAAGTCAGCCGTTGCTAATAGCATGCGCGGAAATAAATATTGCATGACAAATAGCGGTAAAGCTATCCAACCAAACAAGTAAACTAGCAATGAAAACCATGACACTTGTGCAATGGTTATTTTGACCATTTTATTATCAAGGCTTAACCAACCAGCCCCTTTTTTAGCTAAACGTTTAGCTTCTACCTTCCAGGCAATGGCTGACTTTTGGATCGTGCTTCGTAACGCAAAACGCCAGAAGTTTTCACCATATGCTGACGTAGCTGGGTCTTCTGGTGTTGCTACTGTCAAATGGTGGTGGTAGTTATGGTAAACGTAGAAGTCCGCCATACTAAGCGGCGTCATCAGTGCTTGCCCCATAAAGCGGTCAAATTTATTCCCATGGTGACAAAGCTCGTGTCCGGGCGTTGCTCCAAAAGCCGTCACAAGGCCTAATGAAATAGCTAGGCCAATCATTTCTGCTGTTGTTAACGCATGATAATTAACACCTAAAACACTAAACATTTCCATCGGTGTATTGCTAAGCAATGAATAGCCAAACAGGGTAATTAAAAACTGAATAGGGATGTATATCCAAAGCATAACGCGGTAAAAAATGCTTTGTTCTAACTCTTTTTCCATCTCAGCTGGGGCGTTAATTGGATCATCACCCACAATAGGATCTAAAATCATACAGGCTACAAAGGCTGCAACGGTTAGCCAGTACCAAAGCCCTCCGCCTAGTGCGTGAGCTATAATAGGGGTTGTTGCAAACATCAAGATAGGCACCGTTGTAAACTTGGTGACAATGCTGACCTTTCTTGAAATATTCTCGGGATTATTTACGGTTGGTTTCATATCTGCCTCTATTTTTTTATCTGGTTAAGGTATTACAAATACACCATTAAAACAATCATTTGTTAGAATTAACGCTCACTTTCAAAGGGCGTCTTGATTTTGGTCATCTTTACGACTTAAAACCTCCTTTATTATCAACTCCATAGCCCTTATTTGTCTTTCAATTAAGGCTAGACTTTGCTCAGTTCGTTGTTTATTCTTACCTAGAAATTTATGTGCCGGTTTTATTCCCCCGACCGGTTCTTGCTTAACCAATCGGAATATTTCATGCAAACATCAACCGTACAAACCGGATCATTTAACACCTTCTTAAATGAGTCTGGCGTGGATCAAGATAGCACTATTTTATTACTGCACGGATCAGGCCCCGGTGCCAACGCCATGTCAAACTGGCACTTTGCACTTCCCTTTCTTGCTGATAGTTATCATTGCTTAGCCCCAGATATTGCCGGATTTGGACAAAGCCAGCACAATGCCCCTCCACAAGGCACTTCTAAGTGGATCGATGTTTGGGTACAACAACAAATTGATCTATTAGATGCAAAAGGCTTAGAGAAAGTACACTTAGTAGGTAACTCTATGGGCGGTGGTGTAACGCTACACCTATTAGATAGGCACCCCGACCGGTTTGATAAAGCCATGCTAATGGGGCCTGTTGGCGCACCATTTCCACCAACCGATGGGCTCACCAAAGGCTGGCAGTTTTATAAAAATGCTTCCGAAGAGATCTTATTAGACTTAATTCAAAAATTTCTCTACGATCCTTCTATCTTAGGTGAGGACGTTCAAAAGATTGCGGCTGAGCGCTATAAAAACGTTATGAAAGATAATGTAAGGGTTCAATTTGAAGCCATGTTCTGTGAAGGCACGAAAGCGGGTATCGACGCTTTTGTTCTAGCCGAGGAGCGGCTAGCCAACATTGCCCACCAAATGATGATTACTCACGCCCGCGAAGATTACTTTATCCCTTTAAGCAATTCATATCATTTAACTGAACATATTCCAAACGCCCAACTGCATGTATTTCACCATTGTGGACACTGGATTCAAATTGAACAAAAAAATGCCTTTAACAATATGATGAAACTGTTTTTTGATGGGGCTTTTGATTAGGGAGTCGCGCGCCAATAATGGAGCCCATCCTTTTTTACAAATCCCTCGCTGACTCAACTCGCCTCACTTGCTTATTATTACTCCAGCAAGAAGGTGAGCTTTGCGTCTGCGATTTAATGGCGGCCTTGGGTGAAAGTCAGCCCAAGGTTTCTCGTCACCTTGCTCAGCTCCGCCGCAATGCCATTTTGCTGGATCGCCGACAAGGGCAATGGGTGTACTATCAAATAAACCCATTGTTGCCTAACTGGGCCATCAATGTCTTAAATGAGACCATTCAATCAGCCCCGACCTTCCTTGGCCAAGCTCAACAAAAGCTGACCCTTTTACGGGCAAATCCCAACCACACAACCGCTCTTTGTTAACCCAATAACCCGATCCATTATTAGTACTGCTAAACGCTGCTCGATTGACATATATGATATTTCATATATCCTTATTTGCTAAATAACTCACTATAAAAGGCCTTATGACAATCAACGTTGGAATTAATGGATTTGGTCGGATGGGTCGCCTTTCTTTCCGAGCGGCTTTTTCACACCCAGATATTAAATTTGTACACATTAACGACCCTGCAGCTGATGCCGCAACAATGGCCCACCTGATTAATTTTGATTCGGTGCATGGCCGCTGGCAACATCAGGCGCAGCATTCAGGCAGCGCACTTAACATTGAAGGCAGCAGCATTACCTGCTCTCAAAATGAACACATTCATGAAACCGATTGGTCGGCCTGCGACATTGTTATTGAAGCCTCTGGGAAAATAAAAAAAACCCGTCTTCTGCAGTTATACCTAGATCAAGGCGTTAAACGCGTGGTAGTAACCGCCCCCATCAATGAAGACAATATACTTAATATTGTTATGGGCGTTAATCAACACCTGTACGACCCGAGCATTCATCCAATTGTTACTGCTGCGTCTTGCACCACTAACTGCTTAGCCCCTGTTATAAAAGTGCTTCAAGAAAAAATTGGCATTAAGCATGGCTCTATAACCACTATTCACGATATTACTAACACACAAACTATTTTAGATGCACCACACAGTGATTTACGTCGTGCCCGTGCTTGCGGTATTAGTTTAATACCCACCACCACTGGCTCCGCTACAGCAATCACTCACATTTTTCCTGAACTTAAAGGCAAACTTAACGGACACGCTATTCGAGTCCCTCTAGCCAATGCCTCCATCACCGATTGTGTTTTTGAACTTGAAAAAGAAACCTCTGCAGAGGAACTAAACAGCCTGTTCAAGGCCGCCTCAAACAATGAGCTACAGGGTATTCTTGGCTACGAAGAACGCCCCCTCGTGTCCATTGACTATAAAACGGATCCACGTTCAGCCATTATTGATGCCCTTTCGACCATGGTTATTAATGGGACTCAAGCAAAAATATATGCCTGGTATGACAACGAGTGGGGGTATGCAAACCGCGTTGTTGATCTGGTACTTATGATTGCCAAAAAGGATGGCTTAGCACCCTAGTATGCAGGCGATAACACAACTGTCAGACGGGCTTAAACAATACCTCCTTATTACCGGAAACTACTGGGTATTTACACTGACCGATGGCGCCCTTCGAATGTTGGTGGTGCTACATTTTCATCAACTTGGTTATAGCCCGCTAAACATTGCTTTATTGTTTCTTTTTTATGAAGTATTTGGGGTTATTACCAACTTACTGGGCGGGTGGTTAGGGGCTATATTAGGCTTAAACCGTACCATGAACATCGGTTTGGCCATACAAATTATTGCACTGTCTATGTTGCTAGTAGAGCCTAGCCATTTAACGGTTGCTTGGGTCATGATCGCCCAAGCCCTGTCTGGCATCGCTAAGGATTTAAACAAGATGAGCGCAAAAAGCGCCATTAAGTTACTGATCCCTTCCCATGCCCAAACAAGTTTATATAAATGGGTCGCTATATTAACTGGGTCTAAAAACACACTAAAAGGCATCGGCTTCTTTTTAGGCGGCCTATTACTCAACCTTGTTGGCTTTCATGATGCAATCTTGCTGATGGTCATCGCCTTAGTGCTCACATGGGTAATAAGCCTTATCACTCTAAAAAAAGAGCTTGGCAAAACTCGTTTCAAACCAGCTTTTAACACGCTGTTTTCAAAAGAACCGGTCATTAACTATTTGTCGGCTGCTCGACTGTTTTTATTTTCGGCAAGAGATGTTTGGTTTGTGGTCGCTTTACCCGTTTTCCTATCAACTCAACTGGGCTACGACTTTTGGGAAGTGGGTGGCTTGTTGGCTTGCTGGGTTATCGGCTACGGTGTTATTCAAGCCTTTGCACCAACAATTACCGGGCAACATGCCAATAAGCAATACCTTGCTAAGTGGGCCTGTGGCTTATTTTTTATACCTGCTCTCATGGCCCTCGCCCTACACTATTTTTCTCAACCAGCTTATGTTTTGCTCATTGGCCTTGTGCTTTTTGGTTTTCTTTTTGCCATCAACTCATCCTTACACAGCTATTTAATCGTTAGTCATGCACAACGAGAAGGCGTCTCCATGGATGTGGGTTTTTACTACATGGCCAACGCATTTGGCCGTTTAATAGGTACGTTACTGTCTGGTTGGCTTTACCAACTGTACGGTTTAGAAAGCTGCTTATGGGTGTCGTCTATTTTTATAGCCATTGCCGCGATTATTTCAACCAACTTAGCCGCAACGAAATAACCCGTTAATATAAAGTGCCGTTATACGAGACCGTGTTGAAAGAACGCCCCATGGGCATTGTTCACGTCCAATACTACGGTTTATTAAGCCGTTCCAAGGGGCTGACCACGTTATACAATTGCTGCTGTAATACATGGGTATAAATTTCAGTGGTTTTAACATCTTTATGGCCCAATAATTTCTGAACAACCCGGATATTAGTGCCAGCCTCTAGCAGATGAGTCGCAAATGAATGCCTTAATGTGTGCGGAGTCGTTGGTTTGCTAATACCTGCTTTATTTTTTGCAGCACGAATCGCTTTTTGTAAATTAGACTCATTAACATGGTGGCGTCTTATTGCCCCGCCACGCGGGTCTTTAGATAATTTGCCAGAAGGAAATGCATACTGCCAATCCCATGAACGGGGTGCATTCGGGTATTTTATGGCTAATGCGTTCGGCATATACACATTAGCATGGCCTGCTAACAGGTCTTGTTCATAAAGCTGCTTAACGCCAAGTAAGTGCGCTTTTAAATCACCCACGATTGATTCACCCAACAGGGTTGTCCTATCGCCACCGCCTTTACCATCACGAACCACCAGGTAGCCATTAGCAAAATCGATGTCTTTAACACGAAGGCGCACCAACTCCATTAATCGCAACCCACCGCCATACATCATTCTAGCCATTAACTGGTTCGTACCCCGCATCGAGGTTAGCAACAAGGACATTTCAGCAGTGGACAGCACCACCGGTAAACGCACCGGCTTTTTAGAACGCACCGGTGATAAATCATCTGCCACGGGTAAATGTAAAACCTTCTTGTACAAAAAAACAATCGCATTTAAGGCCTGAGATTGCGTCGCCACAGCAACATGCTTATTAACCGCCAAATGACTTAAGTAACGCTCTATTTCCTTCTTACCCATTTCAGCTGGATGCCGTTTATCATTAAACAAAACAAACTGTTTAATCCAGCGAACATAAGACTCTTCAGAACGCTTACTGTAATGATAATAACGCATCACCTCAGCTACTTGATCTAAAAGCCTTTTAGATTGAGGCCTAAAAGCAACCCCATCAGAACTCTGTTTATTGTTAAATCGCATAAAAGGTTATCACCCATGTTTCATATGTTAATATCATAATACATGGAAGTACTATCCGCCTATATACCATAAATACGTGGATAATCAGTTCCGCTTATTAACACTGTTATGCATAAAATCGAAATCAGGGGCTTAAAATGAGCATCTCAAAATTATATTCAGTAAGAGATGGTGGTTATCTATCACCTTTGGACTGTGAAAACATCAATTTAGTCTTATCTGGGATGAGTATATCTGACATCCCAAAAGAACAATTAACGAATGTTATGGACTATCTTGTAGTTACCTTGAATAACAACAGTGTTGATCACTCTTTAATCAGCAAACTCGATATGTTGCTTGAAGCCCTACAATCGGCAGTTGAGTAAGATTTGAAGGAGAGTTTTATGTTAGAAGGGATTTATATCGTTATTGCTGTTTTGCTATTTTTTGCGCAATTACAAAATGGTTTTTTTACTGCATTGCTAACAGCGGTTTTTTGGCCAGTTGTAATTGTAGGTGGGTCAATATTTCTTTTCTTTAGTATGATCTATCATTCGGTGAAAAAATGAGAGCACTAATAGGTTTGTTAAGCTTAGTCGGTGGGGTATTTATTTGGGGCTTAGCTATTTCAGCTTTAGTATCATGGCTGGTATTTTGTTTCGGTTCGGTGATCATTGGCATTCTTCTACTAATTTTTGCTCCTTATGTCCTTCTTGCTCCATTAGCTATAGGTACGCCAGGAACTGCGCTATTTGTGTATGGCATGGATTGCATTGCTAATAAAAAAGAAGACTCAATTTACAATCGAAATAGTAAAGAAGAAAAGCATGACAGCGTAATTGAAGCTGATGTTGTTTGGGAAAGATCTAGCAAGAACTTGGATTCAATTAATAGGATTATTGAAGAGTCAAAAATTGATCGTTAGGAGATAATGATGTTTGGATTTTTTAGAAAAAAGAAGAGAACTCTTCTTGATGAGCTTAATGATGCAACTGTCAAAATGTATAGACCGTTATTAGTTAATAACAAGAAAGTTTCAGATGAAAAAATTCTTGAAATCGTGCAGACAACTATGCGTGCATTTACACAAGCGGCAGAAAGCAAAGGTGAAAAAATATCTGGAGATGTACTAATGAACATTTCCGCAAAGTTTATCCGTGTTTATGACATGAGTGGGCAGGAGTTTTTTCTCGAACACCTGAAATACGAAATAAATAAATACTTAACCGAGGGTTTAAGGCCTGACTATCAACAAAATGCATAACAAGTTGCTGCACTCGGACACATACTGCTACGTTCGTTTTTGTGTGTCGCTGCGCTCCAGTTTACACAAAAACTCTCTCCGCAGCATGTGCCGGTGAGCAAGGCGTTATGCTCAAAGTAGTTCAGTCAAACTGAGAATGTATGGCCAAAATATTTCCAAACCTTGAAGTTATCAAGAAAAGCAAGCAGAAGCCGACTGAAGGTGAGTTATTTCTTCTGAATGAGTTGTCGCAGAATTTTGATGCGGAAGTGGAGATATACTTTCAGCCATTTTTTAATGGTGAAAGACCTGACATTATTATTATTCACCAGATATTTGGTGTAATCATAATCGAAGTAAAAGACTGGGACTTGTCATTTTATAATTTGGATGAAAACAACAAGTGGCATGTAAATAAAAATGGGGCGGTAATACGCTCACCATTCGCCCAGGTTTTTGGCTACAAGAAGAATATGTTTGATCTTCATATTAATGGGCTTTTAGAAAAAAACTTAAATAACAAGAATTTTTACAAGGCGATATCTTGTTACGTTTATTTCCATAGCGAGAACAAAGACTCTATTCAAAGATTTTTTTCTCCCAGAATGGACGAATTCAAGAATATGCTCAGAGAGCATAATAATACATATGCTGAAAACCCAATAGACCATGATAAATATGAAAGAAAGAGAGAATGGCTGAACTCAAAATTAAGAAGGTTTGAAAGGGATTTATATAAACATGCTGTCACCAAAGACCAGTTAATGAAGGTCAAGTTTCCATTTTCTAACAAAAGTGAAATATTTCCATTATCAATCTATGAAGCTTTCTTAAGATATTTACAGCCCCCTTACCATTATCTTAATGATGGGAAAGAAATAGAGTACACAAAGGTTCAAGAAAGGCTTGTCACCAGCGAGCAAGGAAAACGAGAGAAAATTAAAGGTGTTGCAGGATCAGGTAAAACCACTGTACTTGCAAAAAGAGCTGTAAACGCACATGCGAGACATGGAGGTAACGTTCTTATACTCACGTTTAATCTTACTCTTAGGATGTACATTAAAGACAAAATAAATGAAGTGAGAAGTGATTTTTCCTGGGGAGCTTTTGGCATCATTAACTACCATAGATTTATGAGTGCAGCACTCAGTCAATATGGAATAGACGTAAGTGTTCCTGAAGAATTGAAAAATGATAAAGATAAGGTAAGTGCTTACCTGGATTCGAAATACTACTCAAATGAAAATGTTTTTGAAAATTGCGAAATTGAAGAGAAATTCGACACAGTATTAGTCGATGAGATTCAAGACTATAAGCCTGAGTGGATAAAAATAATACGTAAATACTTTTTAACTGACCAAGGCGAAATGGTTCTTTTTGGGGACGAGAAGCAGAATATTTACGAAAGGGAAATTGATGAAGAAAATACCACAAAAGTAGTTCAAGGGTTTGGTCGCTGGAATAAGCTGTCTAAATCTTTTCGTTATAAAGAAGATTCTCACATATTAGATGTTGCAAAAAGGTTTCAGGAAGCATTTTTTAGTGGTCGGTACGAACTCGATTTTTCTGAGGCGATGCAACCCGCGTTGTTAGGAGTTGGCGTCAATCAATGTGTATTGATTGACGCA